>CABRIC010000016.1 GCA_902470905.1 uncultured Collinsella sp.
CTACACAAGGAGTATCGTCGGCAGCGTCAGATGTGTATAAGAGACAGGCGTCCAGAAGCGCGAACGCCAACGCGCGCTCGCTGGCCAGCAACGCCAAGTCCGGCGTCTCCTCCTCCCCCGGCGACCTCGGCGGCACCGGCAGCTCCGCCGGTTCGAACTACGCACGGGGCGTCGGCTCGGCGGCGTGGGCATCGAGGTCGAGCGGCTCGTCGCTCGCCAGCAGCGCCTCGTCCGGCGCGAGCGGGTGGAGCGCCTATACGAGCGGCTCGCACCTCGGCAAGCAGTTCGCCAGCGGCATCGGCTCCGCGTGGAACTCCGTCCGCAGCTTCGCAACGTCGCTGGTCAATGCGGCCAAGAGCGTCATGGGCTTCTCCGTGCCGGAGGACGGCCCCTGGTCCGGTGCCGAGAAGGGCGGCGAGACCTCGGGACGCCACCTCGGAGAGAACTTCGCCCACGGCATGCTCGAGGCCCGCGCCGACGTGAGGGACAGCGCCAAGCGCCTCATGGCCACGGCGCAGCTCGACGGCAACGTGGCCTACACGGGCAACGGCGGCACCAAGACCACCGTGGTCAACAACTACTACTCGCTGGGCGACGTCAAGATCGACGCCTCCTCGATAAGCGAGTTCATGACACTCAACGACTTCTTCCAGACCGTCCGCAAGGCGAAGGCAGGGATGTAAATGGCATGGGGCAACGAGGTCTGGCCTACGGGCCAGACCGCCTGGAACACATATATCGAGTGGAAGATCAAGGAGTACGGCGAGAACTCCTGCTACGTGCAGGTCAAGTACAGCTCCTATGTCAAGTGCGGCGACATGCTCGGCACCATCGTCAACCGTTCGTGGGGCGGCCAGTACCGCATGTACGGCCCCGGCTGGTATGGCGATTCCGGCTGGCTCGACGTCGGCTGGGTCAACTACGGAGACCCCGTCACGCGCGAGTGCTCGGCGTGGTACACGGGCTACTCCGGCACCTTCCGCAAGTCGACGTGCAGGGACACCTTCAGGCCCTCGGCCCCGGTCTGGACTCCCCAGACGCCGAGCAACGCCAAGGCCGTGCGCAAGTCCCAGACGCTCAACGTAATCACGTGGACGCGCAACACCACCGCAGCCCGACCGTACGACGGCATCTACGTCGACCGCCAGACCGACGGCGGCGAGTGGGAGAACATCGCCAAGCCGGGCGGCGACAAGACGGAGTACAGCGACGACACGGTGCGCCCGAACCACACGTACCGCTACCGAATCGGCGCATACAACACGGCCGGAAATGCCGGTGGCCACTCCTACACCGAGACGCTGCGCAACCCGCCGGAGAAGCCCGCAGCGCCGAGCGGTGCCAAGGTCGAGCGCCTGAACGACGAGAAGAACCTCATAACGTGGGCCAACCACGCCACTGACGAGGCCCCCTACTCCGAGGTGCGCATCGAGCGCAGCACGGACGGGGGCGGCTCCGTCCAGATCGCCCACGTGAGCGGCTCGGCATCCTCCTACACAGACCCGACGTGCTCGGCCGACCACTACTACCGCTACCTGGTCCGCGCGTACAACGAGAGCGGCTACTCCGAGCGCGTCATGACCGACCGCACGTTCAACACGCCTTCCGCGCCGTTCAAGCCGAGCGGCCAGCGCACGGGAGACACCTCCGTCGAGCTGACCATCCCGAACCTGTCGCGCACCGCGAGCGCCACCGAGATTCAGCGCTCGCGCGACCGCAAGGACTGGACCACCATCGCCACGGTGACCGGCAAGGCGCTGTCGTTCGGCGACAACCCCGGAGGCGGCACGTTCTACTACCGCGCGCGCAACTTGCGGGGCAGCCTCGTCTCCGCGTGGTCCGAGCCGTCCGAGGCAATCGTCACGATCTGCGCCCCGGCGGCACCGACGCTCCTCACGCCGACGAGCGGCCAGGTGCTGCTCGTCTCGCAGGGCAGGGTCACGTTCACGTGGCACCACAACCCCATCGACGGCTCCGCGCAGAGCGCCGCCGAGGTCCAGTACTCCACGGACGGTGCCTCATGGAAGACGGTGACGGCCGCGACCGCCCAGAGCGCGAGCGTGCCGAACTTCCCGCTCAACTCCACCGTCTACTGGCGCGTGCGCACCAAGGGCGTGCACGCGGACTTCGGCCCGTGGTCCGGCAACAGCTCGTTCCACGTCCGGCAGCCCCCGCAGCTCGCCTTCGACGCACCAGGCCAGACCGTGCGCAACGTGCCGGTCGGCGTGAGCGTGCAGTACGTCGACGCATCCGGAGCGCTCGCGGCCATGGCCGTGGCCATAACCGATATGGGCGGCAACGTGCTCTACGAGGAGGCGCTCGGCACCTCCACGGCCACGAGCGTCACCAAGGACGAGTGGATGCCGGAGGACGGCGGCGAGTACCGAATCGTGGCCACGGCCCGAAGCACGAGCGGCCTGCAGTCGACGGCCTCCATGCCCTTCCGCGTGGAGTTCGAGCTGCCGCGCCGCGCCTCCCTCCGCATCGAGGCCGACATCGAGCGCGGATACGCCGAGCTGCAGTGCACCGTCGACAACAACGACGAGGGGCAGGACGTCGAAAGCCTTAGCATCTGGCGCGTCACGCGCGACGGTGAGAGGCTGATCGCCTCCGACCTGTCCGACGGCTCGTCGGTGGTCGACCGCTACGCGCCGCTTAACACCGAGTACAGCTACCGCGTGGCGGCGTATTCCGCCTCGGGCGCATCGAGGGCGACGGAGCACCCGGGCAGCATCAAGACGCCCTACTGCTTCGTCTACTACGGCGACGGCCTCATGGCCCGAGCGCAGTTCGACCCGACCGAGCAGCGCAACCTCGAGCGCGCCAACCGCACGCTCGTGCGCTACGCGGGCAGGTCCCATCCCGTCCTATACGACGCGGGCGGCATCAGCGACACCCGCCCGCTGACCGCGCACGTCATAGGCGAGGAGGAGGTGCGCGCCTTCGAGGACCTCATCCTCTACCCGCGTGCCATCTTCAAGAGCGTGGCCGGTGACGTGTTCCACGTCGCCGCCGACGTGAGCGTGAACCGCGACCTGTGCATGCCGACGACGCATGCCGACATCAGCCTCTCGCTGACGAGGGTGGACGGTGAGGCCCTGTGATCTGGACAGGTTTTAGGCAGGAGTCGTACATCTACCGCCGCGTGACGTGGCCCGGCCTCGTCGAGGCCGAGGACTACGGCATGTTCACCGGCGGTCGGCTCACGCACTCCGCGCTATCGCAGCTCCGCTCCCAGGGCACGCTCGACTTCTCCGGCAGCGCCATGCCCGACGAGCACGACCTCGTGCGCGTGTACTACCAGATGGAGGACGAGCGCGGCGAGGCCGGGACGTTCGCCCTCGGGACGTACTTCTGCAGCATCGGCACGCCGAAATACAACGGGCCGCTGGTATCCGGCAGCGTCGACCTCGAATCGACGCTGCGCCTCGCGGTCAAGGGGAAGTACGGCCGCTACTACACGGTGAAGGCGGGGACCAACGCGGTCGCGCACGCCGACGGCATCTTCAAGCGCCTCGGCCTCCGGACGAACGAGCCGCGCTGCGACTACGTCCTGCCGAGGGACGTGGTGTACGGGCCGGACGACAGCTGGCTGAAGATAGCCAACGACCTCCTCGCCATGGCCGGGTTCGCATCGGCCTACCCCGACGCATACGGAGTTATCCAGATGGTCCCGTACGTCGAGCCGCAGGCGCGCAAGCCGGTGCGCACGTTCAACGACGGCGAAGACTCCATCATGCTCCCCGAGGTATCCAGATCGGATAACGCGGACGACATACCCAACGCCGTGTACCTGACCTACGAGACGGAGGAGGAGAGCCTCTGGGCCGTGTGCCGGAACACCGACCCCAACTCACGCGCGTCAATCCCGTACAGGGGCTATGAGGTCCCGCTCGTCGACCAGGTGACGGAGCTCACGGGCGCTACCAAGGACGAGCGCCTAGATGCCCTCAAGGCCAAGGCCAAGACGAAACTCGTGGACAACTCCTCGTCCATCGAGTACGTCGAGTGGGGCCACCCGTGGGTGCCCCTGCTGCCCAACGACGCGGTCGGCATCGACTATCTCACCGCCGGGCTAAATTGGCGCGGTGCGATAACGGAGCAGGAGATAGAGGTCGGAGGCCACTGCGCGGTGACGGGCAAGGCCCGCCGCTTCATCCGCTCCGGCTTCGTCACCGAGACGGAGGGAGGGTCATGGTAAGCGGCCACGAGCTGTACGAGCTGCTGTTCGGCGGGACGGGCGCAAAGGAGTCCCACACGTGGGGCACCGTCGCCGCAGTCAACCAAGACGGGACCGCCGACGTGCGGCTCAACCCATCCATATCGACCACCTGCACGTGCCTGGCCGAGGTGAAGGCCGGGGACCGCGTGCTGGTGCTCGTGTTCAAGCAAGGAGCAGTAGTGCTCGGGAAGGCGGTCTAGATGCTCATAGACCTCACGCTCGACATCGAGAAGGGCACCAACCGCTTCTCGACGCTCGACAACCCCATCACGCTTCGGCAGCAGGACGCCGAGGCGTACGTGTTCAACGTCAACCTGCGGCAGGGAGGCGCGGTGCTCGACCTCACGGGCATGACCGTGCGCTTCTACGCGCTGCGCCCGGACGGCGGGAAGGTCATCGACGGCGAGAACGTCGCGGTGCTCTCCGCGCCGGACGGAATCGTGCAGTACACCGTCCCCGCCAAGCTCACGCAGGCGGCCGGTGACATCCCGACCTCGTACATCCGCATCAGCTCGGGCGACTGGTCGGCATCCACGGGCAACATCGCCATCAGGGTCGTGCCCTCGGTGGCCATCGAGGCCACGGGCGGCGACTACATCCCCGAGATCGACCACCTCATCAACGCGCTCGAGGCGCAGCGCGTCACCTACGGCAACGCCGAGGATATGCGCGCGTCCGAGTGGCAGGCAATCATGGACGAGGTCATCAACGCGCGCGGACGGGCTGACGCCGCAGCAGACCGCTGCGTGGCCGCGCTCGCGTCGCTCAAGGTCGGCTACGACGACCTGACGGACGACGCGAAGGAGAAGATCGCCGCGATGGCGAGCGCCGGAGTGGTCTTCGCCACGCACGCGGAAATCGACGAGGCGTTCGAGTCCATCATCGCCCCGGCAATCGGCACCGACACGGTCCTCGACGGCCTCACCCAGGAGGACTACGACTACGCCTTCGGCAAGGTTTTCGGCCAGTAAAGGAGAAAGAATGGCAGTACAGGTAAACAAGGTCATGACGTTCGGCGACACCGTCGACCTCATCACCAAGGTGCACAAGGCCTCGGCGAACCCCGTGGCCGTGGCTCCGCACTACGACGGCACCAAGGGCGAGTACGACAACCTCGGCGAGTGGTTCAGCCTGCGACGTGACGGCAAGGTGTACGGCGTGGACATCCCCGAGTACACCTACTCGAACGACCCCAAGGGCATCAAGACGCGCGACAACGTCGGCCTCGTGTGCCAGCCCGCCACCAACACCACGGCGGGCCGCGACGACTACTCCAAGCTCAACGCCTTCGAGTACTTCACCGTAAACGGCACGGTCGACGACAGCGGCAAGTTCCACTGCACGGCCATGAAGGGCGACGGCCACTTCAGGGCCGACGGCTCCAACGGCGACGTCTGGGTCATGGTCTGCCCCGGCTACTACAGCATCACGCGCAGCAACGGATACAAGCGCCTGCTCTACTCCGACACCAAGTACGAGGGCATGAGGCCGCTGCCCGGCCAGAAGTACTCCGACGGCACCGAGCGCCCGCTCCTCGTGTTCTCGCCATACCTCGCGTGGTGCGATTCCAACAACGTCCCGCACAGCTACTCCGGCAAGGTCCACACGTTCCAGTTCGGATCGCACGACACGGGCATCAGCTACAGCAAGAAGAAGGGCGCGGGCTACACGGGCCGCACGGTCGCCGACAACTTCTACCTCCAGCTCATGCTCATGCTCAAGTACGCAACGCAGGACCTACAGGGCCTCGGCGGCTGCACCGACTACGCGAACCAGTACAAGGTCCTCGAGGCCGAGACCGGCGTGAACCGCGTGCTGCTGCCGAAGGCGGCGGCCGACTACTTCCTCGTCGGCTCCACGCTGGCCTGCGGACCGAACAGCGACCGAGGAGCGACCGCAGGCCAGTCCACGTTCGCCTACCGCACAGTCACCAAGATCGAGACGATGAGCGACCGCTGCGCGGTCTACGTCGACGGCGCACCGTTCACCACAGCCGTCGACGACTACGTATCCGCAATGCCCTGGAAGACCGGAACGTGCGACAACCTGCTCGGCACGGACGGCTACCCCATCGCGGGCAAGCCCAAGCAGCGCCAGCCGTACCGCATCCAGGGCATCGAGGTGCTCTGCGGAGCGTACGAGCCGCTGTGCGACGTGATCGTGAATCAGGTCAAGACGTCGGCCGACGAGGGTCACTGCGAGCTGTACAAGTGCTTCGATTCGCGCAAGTACTCCTCGGCCCTCGACGCCAACCACGTCAAGCTCGACCTCGAGCTGCCCGCGCGCGACAGCAAGACCAACGGCCGGTGGATGTACAACGAGGACTGGCAGGAGTCCGCGAAGTGCCCCGGCCTCCTCGTGCCCACCGGTTCCAAGGGGACATCCACCACAGGCACCTGCGACGCGATATATTCCGACCCGATCTCATCCCCCGGCCTGCGAGAGCTGCGGTGCTTCGGCTCTCTCTGGTATGGGTCTATGTGCGGTGCCTTCTGCGGCTATTCGGGCGTCAGGCTCGGCGGCTACGGGTGGGGCTTTGGCGGTCGGCTATCTGGCCTGGGGGTCACCATGGCCTAGCCATGGTGCGGGGGTGAAGCGCAAGCGAGGGGGCAGCGCCCCCTCCTCACCCCTCCCAGACCTTTTGGGGGTTCTCGGCGGTAGCCGCTTTGTTCTCGGCCTTCTGCAGTGCTTCGGCAATCTCAGGAATGGGTCTATGTACGGTGCCTTCTACGGCAATTCGAACAACAGGCTCGGCAACTACAGGTGGAACTATGGCGGTCGGAAATCTGGTCAAACGCGGAACACGCTCGTCGAGTCCACCCGCTTCGAGCGGGCATGCCCCGTCAACTGACGAAAATATCAACCCCACGGCGTTTGGTAGCCCAGCGGCGAAGAACGCCAAAACCAGATAGGAAACAATGAGGCGTTACTGCAAGCGCGTGGACATCGAGGACGAGGGCTTCTGCCTCGTCGCGGTCCGCGACTTCCTGCGAGGCAAGAGCGGGCGCAGGGAGGTGCAGGCGCTTCTGGACGAATACGGAGGCGAGGAGGAGCTGGCGCGCTCCATCGCCGCCGAGATACGCGAACGGCGCGTCACGGTCGCTCCCATTCAGTACTTCAACAGAATCGAGCCGATCAACGGCAAGCACCGCATCATCGGGCGCGAGACGCCGAAGCACCAGTGCTTCGACTACATCGCGGTGAACGGTCTGGCCGAGCTGTTCATGGCCAAGATAGGCGACTACCAGACGGCCTCCATACCGGGGCGCGGCCAGATATTCGCCAAGCACGCCATCGAGAAGTGGATACGCGAGCCGGGTGCCAAGTACTTCATAAAGCTGGACATCCGCAAGTTCTACCCGAGCATCGACCAAGATGTGCTGCGCGCCATGCTCGCGCGCGACGTGAAGAACGAGGCCCTGCTCTACCTCGTCGGCGTGCTCCTCGACCAGTTCCCGCACGGCCTGAACATCGGCTCGTTCCTAAGCCAATATCTGGCCAACTACTACGCCTCGCGCGCGTACCACTACGCGCAGGAGCGCCTGCGCAAGACGCGCGTGAACAGGCGCACGGGCGTGGTGACGGACAAGCGCCTCGTGGACCACGTGCTGTTCTACATGGACGACATCCTGCTCATGGGCCACGACAAGCGCGATCTCAAGATGGCCGCGCGCCGCCTGTCCAAGTTCGTGAGCGACGAGCTGCACGTCGAGCTGAAGCCGTGGAAGGTGTGCGCCGTCGACAAGGAGCCGCTGGATATGGTCGGCTTCGTCTTCTACACGTACAAGACCACCATCCGGCCGGGCATCTTCCTGCGCGCCAGACGGGCATTCATGCTCGCCGGGCGGTCGGAGGTCATACCGCTGCCGCTGGCCCGGCGCTGCATCAGCTACTACGGCTACCTGAAACACAGCTGCAGCAAGGAAGTTATCGAGAAATATCACGCCGAGGATACATTCGCACGGTGCAAGGACGTCGTGAGCCTTGCCGAGACCGAGAGGAGACTCGATGAGAGTTTATTCGACGGCGGAGCTTCAGGCCGTGGACTACCACGAGCGCCCGGACGGCTTCGCGGACATCAGGCTGCGCCGCAACATCCAGAAGGTGACGCGCGAGCAGATCGACCCTGCCGGAGAAGCCACCGTGGAGTGGCAGGCTGACGAGCAGTACGTCCTCGCCGCCATCTCGAAGGACGAGGCCGCCGAGGCGTTCGACCAGCTCTGGGAGCAGGCCGTGCGCGACGGCATGACCCTCGACGAGCGAATCGACGAGACCGAGCAGAGCGCCAGCGACAGCGGCGACGCCCTCGCGGAGCTCGGCGACATGGTCGCGGAGCAGCAGTCGGCAATCGAGGACCAGGAGGCCGCACTGGCCGAACTCGGCGACCTCGTAGCGGCAATCAAGGGAGGTGAGTAGCAATGGCGAAGATCTACTACCGCCAAGTCAAGGCCGGAAAGCGCACCATCGACGAGGTGCCGGAGCTTTGGCGCGAGAAGGTTCAGAAGATGCTGGACGAGGAGGCCTGATGCTCTCCACCGTTATCAGCGGACTGACGCTCGCGGTGGTGACGGGCCTCGCCGGGTATCTCGGCAGGCAGCTGCATGACATCCGCAAGGAGTACTCGGCCGTCATATCCGCGCAGCGCTCGCAACTAAAGGCCTCCATCGTGCGCAGCTACGAGGAGGCAGAGGCCCGGGGCTACATCACGGCCATGGAGCTGGACACGCTCAACAAGCGCGCCGACAACTACGCGCTCCTCCACGGGGACACGTACATCGAGACGATCAGGGCGCACGCCAACACCATGGACATACACGGCAGCATCCCCGAGCACACGCACCCAGAGAACCACAATGGTTAGGAGCAACTATGAACAAGGACGCGCTCAAGCGCTGGCTCATCGCCGCAGGAGTCCGAGCCGTGAAGACGGCGGCCCAGACGGCCGTCACGCTGATCGGCTCGACCGCCGTTGCCATCACGTCGCTCGACTGGGGCCAGATCGCGGCCGTGGCCGCGTGCACCGCAGTGGTATCGGTGCTCACCTCAATCGCCGGAGTCCCGGAGGTCGAGGAGGGCACCTCGCCGTTTGCGATGCGGCACTAGCGCTACTCGCGGCATCCGTGCTCGTCTTCCTCTCTCTCGAGCTGGGGATGCCGCAGGTGCGGGCGGCCGGGAAGGCGATACCGACCGTCTACGACAAGGACGCCCCGGCGCAGGTCCCGACCTACCTCCAGACGGGCGAGCGCTGGGGCGCTCTCCCCTATGCGGGGGACGACATCGCCACGAGCGGCTGCGGCCTCACAAGCGCGGCCATGGCGTACACCCGCCTCACCGGCGAGGAGTGGACGCCGCTGCGGCTCGCGCTGACCGTCGGCGACACGTGCACCACGGACGGCCTGAACGACATGCAGAAGTTCTGCGCGTGGATGCGCGCGAACGACGGGGGCCTGTCGAGCACGGGCCTGCTCTACGACCAGCGGGAGGCGCTCGGGTATGCCGGGCGCGGCTGGATGGTGTTCGGCTCCATGACCGGCCAGCTGCACGAGGGCGGGATGGCCTACGGCGGCCACATCGTGCTCATATGCGGGTGGGACGGCGGCACGGCCGACATCCGCGACCCAGACGAGGGACAAGTGAATCTGAACACAGACGAGTTCGCCCGCGTCTCGTGGGCGTACTTCATCGCTATAGGGAGTGATTGACGGTGCAGGGCATCGACATCAGCAACTACCAGAGGGGCATCGACCTCGACAAGGTCCCGTTCGACTTCATGATCTGCAAGGCGACCGAGGGCACCGGAATCGTCCACGACACCTGCGACGGCTTTGTCCAGAAGGCCAAGGCGCTCGGGAAGAAGTGGGGCTTCTACCACTTCCTGAACGGCGAAGACCCGGTGAAGCAGGCCGAGTTCTTCGTATCGCAGACCAAGAACTACTTCGGCAACGGCGTGCCCGCGCTTGATTACGAGATGTACGGCATGGTCCACGGGGCCGCCGGTGCCAAGAAGTTCCTCGACCGCGTCCACGAGCTGACGGGCATCCGCTGCGCGGTCTATATGAGCCGCAGCGTCTGCACCGAGGACGACTGGAGCGCCGTGGCCAAGGACCACCCGCTGTGGGTCGCCCAATACGCCAACACGGAGCGCACGGCATACCAGGCGACCCCGTGGCTGCCCTCCGGCGGCTTCGGCGCGTGGGACGAGTGCGCGCTCCACCAGTACAGCTCCAACGGCCGCCTCGACGGATATGCCGGGCCGCTCGACCTCGACATCGCGCACCTCGATGCGGACGGCTGGGACAGGGTGGCGAACCCCAAGGACCTGCCCGTGCCCGATGCCAAGCCGAGCGGGACGGTCCCGCAGCCGCAGGAGACGGCGCTCGAGCTGGCCGCCCGCGTCATGGACGGCACCTACGGCAACGGCGACGCGCGCAAGGAGGCGCTCGGCGACCGCTACGACGAGGTGCAGGAGTTGGTGAACTACGTCCTGAATACGAGCGCCACGGAGCTGGCCGACGCCGTGATCCGTGGGCAGCTCGGCAGCGGCGAGCTTCGCAAGCGCGTGCTCGGCGGGCGCTACGACGATGTGCAGGGAGTGGTCAACGACCGCCTCGGCGCGTCGTCCAAGAAGACCTACACGGTAAAGAGCGGCGACACGCTCTCGGGCATCGCCGCCAAGTACGGCACGGACTACCGGACGCTGGCCAAGGCGAACGGGCTGGCGAACCCGAACGTGATCTACCCCGGCCAAGTGCTGGTGGTGGGATAGCCAAAAGGAAAGGGGAGGCTCCTCGCGGGGCCTCCCCTTCTTCAGTAGTTGATTTTTTAGGCGGCCCGAGAAAACCTGATGAACACGGAGCGCCCGAGCGCCAGTACCTGGGTTCGACTATCTTTGCAAATGGGGCACCATTTGAATTGAAGAGCCCGTTACCCTCGCGGTAGCGGGCTTTTTGCTACCGATATGCCGGGATTCGAACCCGACAGGGTGCGAAGCTGAGGAAACGCGCAAGCGTTTTCCAGCGCAGCACGCAAGGAGCGGAGCGACGCAGCGGAAGCGGGCGGCGCCAGCCGCACGCGGACATCCCGCTGGGGGCACCATTTGAAACTAGAAGCCCGTTACCCCCGCGGTGACGGGCTTTTTGCTACCGATATGCCGGGATTCGAACCCGACAGGGTGCGAATCCCGGCATCATCGCAAGGCCTGTGGTCAAAAAATGGCAAATATGAGTACTGTTACCATTTTAGTTACAGCGATTTCATGCCTTCAGAAGGCGATTTAGCCGTCGGGCGTCCTACGGCGGAAAAATTGCAGACGTTTATCGGCTAAGTACTTGGACATATGTTGCGTAACACTACATATTTTGCAAATAAATAATGTTACAGGACTTGTGACAGTACTCATATTTGACGTTTTTTGCCCATAGCCCTTTATACCTAGGCACATCGGCGGCAAAACGGGCTTCAAAGCGTCCTTCGCAAACAAAAAGCCGGGGCCCGCGCGATGCGGACCCCGGCTCAATACCGTGACGATATGTCAGTTACGTTCTACACATAGAACAGAATGTCGTCGTAGGTCGGAACCGGCCAGTAGTCGGCGGCCACGATCTCCTCCATGGCATCCACGGCGGCGCGCAGCGTATCCATAGCGGGAACGACCTCGTGTGCATACACATTGGCCTGCTCCTGGCCATCGAGGGCCTCGGCCTTCTGATGCACGGCGTCGAGCGCCTTAATGGAGTCGTTGATGGCAGTGATACCGTTGCAGAGCTTGTTGAGCGTATTCTGCTCGCACTGCATGGCGGCCTCGGCGCCGGCGGCGCGAATAGTCTCAAGGCCCTTAGCGACCTTGGTGGCATAGGCGGTAATGACCGGGCGATAGGTACGACGCGCCTCGCGAACCATCGTGGTAGCCTCGATGTTCATGAGCTTGTTGTACTTCTCGAGCTTGCAGTCGTAGCGGCACTGAGCCTCGGCCTTGGTCAGGACACCCGTCTCCTCGAAGAGCGCGATAGCCTTATCGGAAACAAAGGCGGGCAGGGCATCGGCCGTGGTCTTGTTGTTGGCAAGGCCGCGCTTCTCGGCCTCAATGGGCCACTCGTCGGAGTAACCGTCGCCGGAGAACAGGATGCGCTGGTGATCGGTCAACACCTTCTTGCAGTACTCGAGCGCGGCATCCTGGAACTCATCCTCGGGCGTACCCTCAAGCGCGTCGGCGAAGGACTTGAGCGACTTGGCCACGGCGGCATCGAGCACCAGGTTGGAGTCGGAGACGTTCTGTTCGGAGCCGCAGGCACGGAACTCGAACTTGTTGCCGGTGAAGGCAAACGGGGAGGTGCGGTTGCGGTCGGTGTTGTCCTGCATCAGCTTGGGCAGGGTATCGGCGCCCAGGTCGAGCACGCCGCGCGTGGCATGGACGGAAGCCTTGCCATCGATGATCTTCTCGACGACCTCGGTAAGCTGGTCGCCCAGGAAGATGGACATAATCGCCGGAGGAGCCTCGTTGGCGCCCAGACGATGGTCGTTGCCGGCCGAGGCAACGGAGGCACGCAGGAGCTCCTGATAGTTATCGACGGCCTCGATCACCGCGGTGAGGAAGACGATGAACTGCAGGTTGTCGAGCGGGGTGTCGCCCGGATCGAGCAGATTCTCGGACTCGGTGCCAAGCGACCAGTTGTTGTGCTTGCCCGAACCGTTGATGCCCTCGAAGGGTTTCTCGTGCAGCAGGCAAACCAAGTCGTGGCGGGAGGCGATGAGCTTCATTTTCTCCATCATGACCAGGTTCTGGTCGATGGCCTCGTTGACTTCGCCATAGACGGGGGCGAGCTCATGCTGGCAGGGAGCAACCTCGTTGTGCTTGGTCTTGGCGGGAATGCCGAGCGCCCACAGCTCATCGTCCAAGTCCTTCATGTAGGCCGAGACGGTGGGGCGGATAGCGCCAAAGTAGTGCTCCTCGAGCTCCTGACCCTTGCATGGAGCAGCACCAAAGAGGGTGCGGCCGGTAATGACCAGGTCCTTGCGCTTGCGGTAGGCGTCCTTCTTGATCAGGAAGTACTCCTGCTCGTCGCCCACGGAAGGAACGACCTTCTTGGGGGTCTTACCGAACAGCGCCAAAACGCGCTTAGACTCACGCGAGAGCGCGGTCATGGAACGCAGCAGCGGGGTCTTCTTGTCCAGGGCCTCGCCCGTGTAGGAGCAGAAAGCCGTGGGGATGCACAGGACATCGTCCTTGATAAAGGCGGGGCTAGTGGGATCCCAAGCGGTGTAGCCACGGGCCTCGAAGGTGGCGCGCAGGCCGCCGTTGGGGAAGCTGGAGGCATCGGGCTCGCCCTGGATGAGGTTCTTGCCCGTAAACTTGGTAATGGCGGTGCCGTCGTGGTTGGGCTCCAGGAAGCTGTCGTGCTTCTCGGAAGTAATGCCCGAAAGCGGCTGGAACCAGTGCGCGTAGTGCGTCGCGCCCTTGGAGATGGCCCAGACCTTCATGGCATGGGCAACGGCGTTGGCCACATCCAGGTCGAGCGGCTCACCGCCCTCGAGGGTTGCAGCAAGGCGCTTCCAAATGTCCTTGGGGAGGTAGTCCTTCATGACTTCCTCAGAGAACACCATGGTCCCGAAGCGGTCAGTAAGTTCGGCCATACGGAACTCCCTTCGTATCGGCACCGCGTGAGAAGCGGTGTTGATTACTAACGAACGAGTCATAGCTTAGACTCGCCGTGTTTCCGCGACATTACCGTTATGTTGCTGTCGCGAAACCAATCAATGAGGTTACCCTATCGAGGCGGCGTTGCCACCCTCAACAGCCAATCAACTGCATAAATTGCAGACCTCTCCCCATGGTTTAAGGGTAGTCAATTTGGGATGGAGCTCTATTAACTGGTATTTTGCATCAGATACCAGTCTTTATAGTCCGTGCCTAGATTAGCCGCTCTGTTATAGAGAAAGCCGATAGCAAGGCATCTTTGATTGGTATCCCCGAATAACGAGTGAAACTCCACCGTGACACAGTGGTGCTGTAGAATCCTTACAACACATCACACTATTACGTATCTAGAGGAGCACGATATGCGCGTCGACGAGGTTTTTAAGCAGGCAGCATCCCAGGGCACCGCGCCCGTTTCGTTTGAGATGTTCCCGCCCAAGGGCGAGCTCACCCTCGACACGGCTCGCGAAGTGGCAGGCAATCTGTGCAAGCTTTCGCCGAGCTTTGTCTCGGTCACCTGCTCGGCCGGCGGCTCGGGCAACGGTGCCACCACCGCCCCCATCGCGCATATGATTTCGAGCGAATTCGACACGCCCTCGGTGGCACACCTCACCTGCGTGGGCCGCACCCACGCCGACATCGCCGCCAAGATCGACGAGTATCGCACCGCCGGCGTTGAAAACATTCTGGCCCTGCGTGGCGATCTCCCTGCCGGCGCGACCGAGGACGACAAGCCCGCCTCCGACTACGCCTACGCCCGCGACCTCATCCCCGAGCTCGTCGACGCCGGCTTTTGCGTGGGCGCCGCAGCCTACCCCGAGGGCCACATTGCCTGTGAGGATCTCAACCTCTCGGTCGAACACCTCAAGCAAAAACAGGACGCCGGCGCAAGCTTCTTTGTGACGCAGCTCTTCTTTGATAACGAGTGCTTCTACCGCTTCCGCGAGCTTGCCGACAAGGTCGGCATCACCGTGCCCATTACCGCGGGCATCATGCCGTTTATGGGCAAGTCCCAGATCAGCCGCATGGTCTTTATGTGCGGCGCGTCGCTGCCCTCCCCCGTCATCAAGATTCTCGCCAAGTACGAGAACGACCCCGAGAGCCTGCAGGCAGCCGGTGTAGATTATGCCGCCCGCCAACTTTGCGACCTCAAGGAGCACGGCGCCGACGGCCTGCACCTGTACACTATGAACCGTCCTGCGATCGCCGCGACCATTATGGAGCGCCTGGGGTAATGGAAAAACCGCACATCGATACAACCGCTGTCGAAGTGCCGGCCGACCTTGCGTCGCCGGCGCTTTACCGTGTCGATGCCGCGCACCATCCCCGTGTCGACCGTGCCGAGATGCTGCGGTATCTGGGTTACGGCGGCCAGCAGATTGAGCCCGAACTGTCACGACGTATTGAGCTTGTCGTTGAACGTCTGGAACTGGACATTGAGCCCCGTGGCGTGCGCCGCGTGTTTGCCGTCGATGCCACGGGCGTGGACGAACAAAGTGAGCCTTGCATTCGCTTGGTCGGCACCAACGTTGAGCTGCGAGGTCGCGATATCTATCGACATCTCAAAGATGCCCGCTTTGCCGCGCTCATGGCATGTACCCTCGGCATGGACGCCGAGCGTCGCCTGCGCACCACGGGAGCCCAACATCCCCTGGAGGGCGCCGTGCTCGACGCCGCGTGCTCCGCTTACGTAGAAGCCGCCGTTGAGCAAATGGACCAGCAGGTCAAGACGGACGCCGCCGCACACGGGCTCGCCGGCAACTGGCGCTTTAGTCCCGGCTACGGCGACTGCCCGCTCTCGGCCCAGCGCTCGATCGTCAATGCGCTCAACGCCACGCGGCTCATCGGGCTTACCGTCACACCCACCAGCCTGCTCATGCCCACCAAAAGCGTGACCGCGGTGATCGGCCTATTCGACGGCGAAGTCCACGACGCCCAGAGCCGCCCCACCTGCAATATCTGCCGCATGCGCGAGCACTGCCGCTTCCGCGCCGCCCACACCACCTGCTATTCCAGCCATTAGGAGCCCTCAATGTTTACTCCGCTTATCACTCATGATTCTGACGGCACTGCATTGGCGGCACCCGTTGATGCCGCACGTCGCAACGGTGCCACGTACAAGACGCGCACGATCGGCGATCTGCGCATTAAGGACGATCGCTTGCGTGCGGCCATCGAGGGCACGGGACACCTGCTGTTCGACGGCGGCATGGGCACCATGTTGCAAGCGGCCGGCATGAAGGCCGGCGCCCTGCCCGAGCTGCTCAACTTTGAGGAGCCCCAGGTTATCACCGATATCCAACGTCAATATGTCGAAGCTGGCTGTGACGTGATCACCGCCAACACCTTTGGCGCCAACGCCCACAAGCTCGACGGTGCTGCCACCGTGGCAGACGTCTTTGCCGCGGCCGTCACCTGCGCCCGCGAGGCCGGCGCCCGCTACGTCGCCGGCGATATCGGCCCCATCGGCGCGCTGCTTCGCCCCCTGGGTACTCTGAGCTTCGACGAGGCCTACGACCTCTTTGCCGAGGAAGTGCGCGCCGGCGTCGCCGCGGGTGTGGACCTCTTTATTATCGAGACCATGACCGACCTGGCCGAGATCAAGGCGGCCGTCCTCGCCTGCCGCGAGAACTCCGACCTGCCCGTCTTTGCCACCATGACCTTTGAGGAAGACGGTCGCACCTTCCTGGGCACGAGTCCCGAGGTTGCCGCCATCACGCTCGATGCCATCGGCGCCGACGTTTTGGGCATCAACTGCAGCCAAGGACCGGCCGAGCTCCGAGGACTCGCCGCACGCATGCTCACCGTTACCGACAAACCCGTTATGGTGCAGGCCAATGCGGGACTCCCCCATGTGGACGACGACGGCAACACCGTCTTTGATATCCAAGCCCCCGAATACGCCAAGGCCGTCGCCGGCATGATCGAGGACGGCGTGAGCGTCGTGGGCGGCTGCTGCGGCACCACGCCGGCGCACATGGCAGCGCTGCGCACGCTTATCGATAACCACACGCCCAGTTCGCGCCACCGCAAGCCCAGCATGTCGGTCACAAGCGCCCAGACCGTGGTGGACCTCCCCTGCGATGGCCACAAGATCGCTGTCATCGGCGAGCGCATCAACCCCACCGGCAAAAAGCGCCTGCAGCAGGCCCTGCGCAACGGCGACCTGGACTACGTCGTGAGTCAGGGCATCAGCCAGCAGGAACAGGGCGCCGACATCTTGGACGTTAACGTGGGCCTGCCCGAGATCGACGAGGTCAAGATCATCCAACAGGCGACCGAACAGCTCCAGGGCTCCACGCTCCTGCCGCTGCAGATCGACTCCACCGACCCCGCCGCTGTCGAGGCCGCCGTGCGCCGCTACGCCGGCAAGCCCATCATCAACTCGGTCAATGGCAAGCAGCAGATCATGGATGAGATCTTTCCGCTGGTCGCCCACTACGGCACCAACGTTGTCGGCCTTACGCTCGACGAAGGCGGCATCCCCGATACCGCCGAGGCTCGCTTCGCCATCGCCGAGCACATCGTGGCCGAGGCTGCCCGTTACGGCATCGGCCCGGACCGCGTCCTCATCGACTGCCTGGTCATGACCGCCTCGACCAACCAGCGCCAGGCCGAGCAGATCCTGCGCGCCATGTCCCTGTGCAAGGAGCGCCTGGGCGTCAAATGTGCGCTCGGCGTGTCGAACATCAGCTTTGGCCTGCCTGCCCGCCCGCTGCTGGGCTCGGTCTTTTTGGCTGCCGCCTTCGGCGCGGGCCTGGACGCCCCCATCATGAACCCGGGTTCCAAGCGCTTTATGGATACCGTCTACAGCTATCGCGTGTTGAGCGTTGAGGACGAGGGCTCGACCGGATACATCGAGCGCTATGCCGGCTGGACCGATCCGTACAAGATCGCCGCCAACCCGGCAGCTGCTCAGGCAGTATCGACCGACGCTGTGCCCGCTGCTGGCACCGCCGGCACCGACGGCAACGACGACCCGATTCGTCGCATGGTCGTCTCGGGCCGCAAAGGCGAGATCGCTGCCGAGACCGAGCGTCTGCTGGCAGACCACGACGCCATGGACCTCATCAACAATCACTTTATCCCCGCCCTCGACGAGGTCGGAGTCCTCTTTGACCAGGGCAAGTTCTTCCTGCCGCAGCTTATGGCCTCGGCCGAGGCCGCGCGCGTGGGCTTCGATACCATCAAACGCCTGATGCCCGCCGGCGAGATTGCCGACAAGGGCAAGATCTGCGTGGCCACCGTCAAGGGCGACATCCACGATATTGGCAAGAACATCGTCAAAATGCTGCTCGACAACTACGGCTACACCGTCTTTGACCTGGGCCGCGACGTCGATCCGCAGGAGGTACTCAAGACCGTCAAGGAGCGCGATATCAAACTCGTCGGCCTCTCGGCGCTTATGACTACCACGGTCGTCGCCATGGAGGAGACCATCAAGCTGCTTCATTCCGAGGTGCCGGGCGTCAAGATCATCGTGGGCGGCGCCGTACTCACCCCCGAATACGCCAAGCAGATCGGCGCGGACTACTACGCCAAGGACGCCGCCGAGAGCGCGCGCATCGCCGAAGAGGTCTTTGGGCAGTAACACAACGGAAACAACCGAGCACCAAAACGTGCCGCATGCGCCACTTGGCACGTGCGGCACGTTAGAATAGATAAGATTATGCTCGTTTTGGCAGATAGGAGCGCAAGGATGGCGATCACGCCCGCAGAAATCGCGGAAACCCGCGGCATGGTTGAGGAACAGAACCTCGACATCAGGACCATCACCATGGGTGTTTCGCTCATGGGTTGCGGTGACGAGAACCTCGACCGCATGTGCACGAAGATCTACGACCACGTGACGCACACGGCTGAGCATCTGGTCGAGACCGCCGAGAACCTCGAGCGCGAGTACGGTATCCCCATCGTCAACAAGCGCGTTTCCGTCACCCCGGTGGCGCAGATCGCCGCGTGCTGCAAGGATGAGGACCTCACCCCCATCGCGCATGCCCTCGACCGCGCGGCCGAGACGCTCGGCATCGACTACCTGGGCGGCTTCTCCGCGCTCGTCCAGAAGGGCATCGGCGACGCCGACCGCCGCGTCATCCAGTCCATCCCCCAGGCGCTCGCCACCACGAGCCGCGTCTGCTCCAGCGTCAACGTCGCCAGCCTGCGCGCTGGTATCAACATGGACGCCGTGCTTATGGCCGCCCAGACCATCATCGATGCCGCTAAACTCACGGCCGACCAGGATTCCGTTGGCGCGTCCAAGTTTGTCTGCTTTGCCAATATGGTCGAGGACTCCCCGTTTATGGCGGGCGCCGTCCACGGCGGTGGCGAGGCCGACGCCGTCATCAACGTAGGCGTCTCGGGCCCCGGCGTTATGGCCGCAGCCCTGGAGACGCTGCCCGATTCCGCATCGATGATGGAGGTCGCCGAAAAGATTAAGCAGACCGCCTTTAAGATCACCCGTGCCGGCGAGCTCATGAGCCGCGAGGCCGCCCATCGCCTGGGTGTCGAGAAGGGCATTGTCGACCTGTCGCTGGCTCCCACGCCCGCCATCGGCGACTCCGTTGCGCGCATCCTCGAGATCATCGGCGTGGGCACCTGCGGTGGCCCCGGCACGACCTGCGCGCTCGCTATGCTCAACGATGCCGTCAAGAAGGGCGGCGTCATGGCCAGCTCCAGCGTGGGCGGTCTCTCGGGTGCCTTTATCCCCGTGTCCGAGGACGCCGGCATGATCGCCGCCGTCGAGGCCGGCGCGCTTTCGCTCGAGAAGCTCGAGGCCATGACCTGCGTGTGCTCCGTTGGCCTGGACATGATCGCCATCCCCGGCGACACCCCGGTCGAGACCATCGCCGGCATCATCGCCGACGAAATGGCCATCGGCGTCATCAACAACAAGACCACGGCCGTCCGCGTGATTCCCGCCATCGGCAAGGGCGTGGGCGACTGCGTTGAGTATGGCGGCCTGTTTGGCCGTGCGCCCATCATGCCGGTGAACCCCAACGCCGGCACCGTGCTTGCCCACCGCGGTGGACGCTTCCCGGCGCCGCTGAACTCGCTGAAGAACTAGCTGAGGGGTTCGGGCGAGGAGCCCCGCCGCCGGGCGGCAGACATATAAGGTCGCCTGCTCGGACAGTCCTGACTCGCACGGAGAGCACATTTAGTGCTCTCCGGCTCGTGCGGAACTCGCGATCGACCTTATATGTCTGCCGCCCGGCGGCGGGGCTCCCGCACAACGGGACCTCGGTTGAGTTCTATCCCTTTGGCAGTCGCTTCGCTTCTGCCCTACTTTGCTGGTATGGCGGTTTGGCATTGGAACGGTTCTTTTTCTGATATATGCTGGTTGCGGCTCTTCTTTTGGGAGGAGTCGCTTTTTTGTTGCTAGGAGGTTGGCCCGTGACTGATGGGGATGCTCGCTCTGAGCTTCTTTCTGCTGATTGGAATGGCGAATGGATGCGCTTGCAAGCTGGTCGGCATCGGGCTGATGATTCTTTTGAGTGGGATAAGCGGGCTCGGCATTTTCGTCCGCTGGAAACTGCCCCGTATGCTCGGGATTTTATAAAACTGTTGGCGCTTGAGCCTGGTGAGTCGGTGCTCGATATGGGGTGTGGGGCTGGGTCGATTGCTATTCCGCTTGCGCAAGACGGGCATTCCGTGATTGCTGCCGACTTCTCTCCTGCCATGTTGGGCACGCTTGATGCTGGCATTGAGTACTATGGGCTCGAGGATCTTATTACACCGCTTGAGCTTGCCTGGGATGATGATTGGGATCTGGTTGGGCCGGTCGCGAAAGCGGTAGATGTTGCCTTTGCCAGTCGCTCTGTCACCACGACCAATCTAAAAGGTGCGCTTGCCAAGCTTGATCGAACGGCTCGTCGGCGTTGTGCCGTCACGATGGTTGCCAACTCCAGCCCGCGCTATGACCTGCACCTGATGAACGCCATCGGCGCCTCGGTTACCTGTAGCAATGGTTTTGTGTACGCCTTTAACATCCTTATTCAGATGGGTGCGCTGCCGCAGGTCACGTATTTTGAATCGCCCCGTCGCGACACCTTCGATAGTCTCGAGGCGGGCGTGGCAGACTTTTCTCGCATGCTCGAGCATGGCAACGAGGATAAGGTCGACCGCCTGCGCGACTACATCGCCCAACACATGATTGAGAACCCCCATGCCGGTGAGCCGGGCTCCAAGGGCGTGCCACAGGGGCGTTATATGCTCGACCACGTCCGCAAGGTTCGTTGGGCGTTTATTGCATGGGAGCCGGTCTCTGCACCCAGCTCATAGCCTGTTCGCAGCCCGCACCGCCCACTCACTCGGCATCCGCATTCTTTTTGAACTGGGCAAACGCGCTCCACACCGCGCCGTTCCTGCGCTATCGTGGGACAGCTCACGTAGATTAAGGCCCCATCGCGGGGCGCCCCATACATAGAAAGCGAGAACCCATGGCACTGACAGGAGCCCAGGTCAAGCAGCTTCGCAGCATGGCCCATCACCTCAACCCCGCCATCATCATCGGTAAGTCCGATGTCAACGAGGGCACCGTCGAGCAGACGGTCGCCTACCTGGAGAAGCACGAGCTCGTTAAGTGCTCCGTGCTCGATGGCTCCAGCCTATCCGCCCGCGAAGCCGCCGAAGAGCTCGCCGAGCGCTGCCACACCGAGGTCGTCCAGGTTATCGGCCGCAAGTTCTCACTGTATCGCGAGTCTTCGCGCAAGGACATCGAGAAGATCAAGCTCGTCTAAGAGCCGATGATCCGGCGAGCCAACATATAGCAAGCTTACGGGTGCCCAAGTACTTCGGGCGCCCGTTTTTTATCGCTCGACCAGCACGCGATTGAGCCGTCCCTCCACCAAGCGCTCGTATAGACGCCGCGTCTCGGGCTCGGGCACGCCATTGACCTGCTCCCTCAGATGGTGCATATGCCCGCTGTACAGCTCGACGATATCGCGCCGCCGCCCCGCCGCACTGTAGACGCGCATGGCGCAGCGCACCATATCCTCACGCGCCGTTTCCTGTCGAAGCCCCGACTCTGCCAGCCAAATCGCCGACTGCAGATCGTTTTCTTCTAGAGCGGCATTTGCTCCCTTAATCATGCAATCGATGTACTTTGACTGCATAATGCGTCGCATGCGCAAAAAGTAGGTGGGATTACAGCCATTGGGAACATACAGCGGTCCGGCATAAAGCTGCTCAGTCTTAAGGCACAGCTCAACTAAATGGGGCCCGCGCGCACCCGTGCGATTTCCCAAAACCTCGCGACTTATCTGGTCAAACAGCCGTACATCGGTCTTGACGTAGTCGCCGTTGAGTCCGATGCATTCATTTTGGATGAGCACACATGACTTGCCATCCGGCGTCGGGCCCAAAGCCGACCGCAAGCGCGATATCGTCGAGTACAGGTTGTTGCGGGCGCTATTGAACTCGGCATGGGGCCACAGCTCCATTGCCAGCGTCTCGCGATCGACGAGCGAATCCATGCCCAGCGCAAGCCGCTCGGCAAGCGTCGCCGCCTTCTTGCGGCGCCACATTTTATCCGTGATGGGAAACCCGTCGCGCTCGGCGCGAAACGCACCAAACATGCGAATCTCGATATGGTCGATGGTATCAACGGCTTCAACCTCGCCAGCCTGGAACAGACGCTCGCCCTCCCTTTCCAAATCGTCGCGCAGCGAGTACCGCGACAGCTCGCGCACGGGAAGCTTCTTGCGTATCCTGCCCGCCGGCTCGCCCAGACAATGCATGGCAAGGCGCGCAAAGAGACGATACGATGGCTCTAGAATCCCCGCACGATTCATGGACATCCAGGCCGCAAGGTCGCTGTCTCGGCCCGCACAGGCCAAATGCAGCGCCACCATCCAGGCCTCCGCTCCACCAACCTGCGTCTGGCTTATATCGAGCAACTCCGCTTCCTCGCGCACCGAAACCATCGAGGTGTTACGCAGATATGCCGCGCGCTCCAGCAGCAATGCGTTTTCGCGCATGTACGTAATCGATTCGTCGGCGAGCTTGAGCACCTGGACCGCACGGAACTTTGCATTGACCGGCCGCCCCTCCGCCAGCGATTGCCAGCCCTCCAGCAATAGTCCAAACAGCTGAATTTGATTGTCGCGAACACGCACCGCAAAGCGGTCGAGCTCGCCAAACGCTACGTCGTCGGTCACGGGCAAGCCCGCGAGCAGGCGCCGCGCCGCCAGCACCATACGCAGCCAAATGGATGGCGCCTTAAGCCCGCGGATATCGAGCGCCTCGAGTAACTGCGCCATCTTGTCATCGCGCTCGTCGGGTTTAGCAAACGAGCCGTCGAACAGCTCCACCAGCATATGGTCGGCCTGTATGAGAATCCCCGCGATGTCGAGCTCGCAATCATAGGCTTTGCATGCCTTGAGCTTCGCGAGAACATTGCCATCTTCCGCTCGCTCGGTTAGGTGGCGCTTGACCTCAATATGCGCGGACAGTATGTCGAGCACTTCGCAGGATGTCTGTTCTTGCAAAACAGGGTTAGCGGGAAGCCCCAGGTCATTGTCGCCGTAAAAGGCGATAGTGAGCGCCTGGGCTATTTTCCAGGTAGCGGGGTCGAGCTCGTGCGCCGCCTGATCACCCGCACGTTCGATAACGGACGCCATATACCTTGCCAGCTTTGTATTGCACACGCTGACAGCTGCCAGATACACGCCGAGTGCCTCGGCGGGCGCCGGCTCTTGCTCCTGCTTTTCCGCATTAATCATCGCCGACGCCGCACGGCAAATGTCCCCTCCATGCCCGGTCAGGGCAAGATCGGCCCCATACTGCCCGGCTAGCTCCAACACCACACGGCGGTCCAAGAACGCATCGGCCAGGTCCATGGCCAAATCGCATCGGCCTGCCTTAATCAAAATGCGAGCAGCCCGCGATACAAGTTCGGGACGGATCTCGGCAACAAGCTTTCGCAACCTCAGGCGCGCATTGTCCTTAGCACCCAAACACCTAAAGGTGCGATCAGACGGATCCACGCCAAAAATCGGATAATCGCGCACAAAGAAGGACTGGTCGACCATCGAAAGCCTCACACCGCACGCCTCTAGCTCCGCAATGCCGCCCTCGCCCATCAGTACCATCAAACAGGCAACGGTAAACAACAGGTTGTTCTCGAGCGATGCGAGATCGGCCAGCGCCGCACCGTACACGTTGACGATTTCGTTCTCGAGCAACCCGGCAACATCGCCCTGTCCATACATTCCCGTCTGCAGGGCAGATACCAGCTCGGGCACACCCTGCGTGAGCCGATAAAAATCGAGCGATGTACTGATCGAGAACGCCGTGGCCCATGACGAATACTCATAGGCGTGCACCTTGAGCATCTGCGCATTGACTTTTACAGAATCGCCCAACCCGTGGATAAGCAATCGGTTGGAGGGGCGGCAGGCAATAAAGACCCCCGTCCCCGTAGCACGCAAACTGCGGATTCGATCGATGAGGTCCTCGGTTTCGCGCTGCTCGAGATTGGGCACGTTGTCGATCGCAACGAGCGAATGGGGTTTGTCCTTAAGCTCATCGGCGACAACCTCGAGCTGCATAAAGAGCTCGCGTCCAATCGCGCGGTCTGCCTCGATAATCCGAACCGGCCCTCGCGTCGGGTCCGATTTAACCTCCTGCACGTATTGCAGCAATACCGACGTCTTACCAAACCCGTCGGGCGCGTAAAGCAGAACGATTCCTGCCTTGCGCCCCTTAACGATGAGCTCGTTCATCAAGCGATCGCGCCGCACCATATAGTCGCCGCCCGTCGGCATCAACTCGAGGCCGTCCGTATTGCCCAGATCATTTACCATACCTGCTCCTCAACTCGACCATATGGACACCGTAGCTGCAGAACCATATGAGCCACCCCGTGAATAGCGTGACTTAGAGTTTTTGGCTGTCTGCCGGTACGTGTTTGGCAAGTTTTTGTACAGCGAGGCCCGATGGTAACTTATCCCTCGACCAATAGGTCTTTGCGCAGGTCAATGCGCTTGCCAGCATGTCCCATCCCATTTGCAGTGTAGCGCAGTCGACTGTTTTTATTTGAGTTGCGCAACTCGCCTACTCCTCGCTACCGCCTGCGACTCTATGGTGGCAAATGTGCATAGAATCTGCTATAGAATGAATTGCAAAATTTCAAACCCTCCAGTCAAGCATGCGGCAAGGTTTCCGTCATGCATGCGCCACGGCCTATGTCCACTAAAAAGGCCCCCGCAAAGCGAGGGCCCTTTGAAAAGCTATGTAAGATCGCTTGGTCGCGTTACTCGCAGAGCGAAAGAGCGGCCTCGTCAGCAACGACGACGCAGTTGGTGTGGAGCTGCAGAATCGAAGCGGGGCACTCGGGCGTAACCGGGCCATAGCACATATCGTGCACAGCCTGAGCCTTGGCCTCGCCGTTGGCGACAACCAGGATCATGCGGGCATACATGATGGTCTGGGTTCCCATGGTGTAAGCCTGACGGGGCACATCATCGATGCTGTCGAACAGGCGGCTGTTGGCCTGAATGGTGCTCTCGGTCAGGTCGACGCAGTGCGTGCCCTTGGAGAAGTGGTCATCGGGCTCGTTGAAGCCAATATGACCGTTATTACCAATACCGAGCAGTTGCAGATCCGGGTAACCGGCGGCAGCGACGATCTTGTCGTACTCGGAGCAGGCAGCAGCGGCATCGGGGTTGGAGCCATCGGGCACGTGCGTGTTGTTCAGATCGATATTGATGTGATCGAAGAAGTTCTCGCGCATAAAGTAGTGATAGCTCTGGGGATCGTCGTGCGAAAGACCACGATACTCGTCCAGGTTATAGGTGCTAACCTCGGCGAAGTCGACGTCGCCCTTCTCGTACCAAGCGGCGAGTTGCTTGTAGGCGCCAATCGGGGTGGAGCCGGTGGCAAGACCCAGCACGCAATCGGGCTTGAGGATAACCTGGGCCGAGATGATATTGGCGGCCTTGCGGCTCATATCCTCATAGTCTTTAGCCTTAATGATCTTCATTACGCATCCTTTCTCGTAGAAGAGAGGCAAGGCTCCCCTTACAAGCACTTGCCCGCGGCCCGCGTCGGCCGCAACCAACGTGTGCGGCCACCAGGGCGAGGTCGCGTAATGTATGTGTCTCGTGTCTAGCCGCGTCGAGGCCCCTGCCCGTCCACGGTGACCCAAAGCCTTTTAGCCTCGGACATTTCCCATCTTGCCACGGAGGGCGTCCTCTTTCAAGGGCGCCCTCCATAAACGTGTTTGAATTGTAGGCTAAAGGCCAAAAGCACCAACTAGCGCTCGCGAGCGACGATAAGCTGGTCCATCTCCTCGACATGCTCTCCAACGGAGCCCTTAATGCTCGAGAACTCAACGGAGTTGCACACCAAGATGGGAACCGTCACATCGTAGCCCTCGGCAGCAATTGCCTCGCGATCGAACTCGATGAGTACATCGCCCTTATGGACAATATCGCCCACCTGCGCATGTACAGTAAAATGCTTGCCCTCGAGCTGAACGGTGTCCAGGCCAACGTGAATCAGAACGTCCAGGCCATCAACCGTGTTAAGCGCAACGGCATGACCCGTGGGAAAAATCGCCTCGACCTTAGCATCCGCCGGCGCGATCACACGTGTGCCCGTGGGCTGAATCGCCACGCCCTGACCCAAAAGGCCAGTGGCAAACGTCTGGTCGTTTACCTCGGAAAGCGGAATGACATCGCCCGAGATGGGAGCATCCAGCGTAAGGACTCGACCACGCATACCAAAAGACCTTAGGACTTTAGTGAACATGCTCCCCCTTGGACATACCAATAATCAAATACAGTCTTGCTAGTTTACCACTTGGCACTGGTTTTTGACCATTAGGGAAGTTCGCGCTTGACAACCTCGACGATATCGTCAACCACACGCTGGGTCAGCTCGTGCGTCTCGGCCTCAGCCATCACGCGGACCAGCGGCTCGGTGCCACTCGGACGTACCAGAATGCGACCGCGGCCGTTGAGCTCCTTCTCGGCGGCAGCGACGGCGTCCCAAATGGGCTGGCAATCGTCCAGGCCGGCCTTGTTGTCGGAATGCACGTTGACAAGCACCTGCGGGTACTTCTTCATGATGCCGGCAAGGTCGGTGAGGGTGCGGCCGGTGCGCTTGAGCACGGCCAGAAGCTGCAGGGCCGTCACCAAGCCGTCGCCGGTGGTGTTGTGCTCCAGGAAGATGATGTGGCCGGACTGCTCGCCGCCGATGACGGCACCGTCCTCGAGCATGCGCTCCAAAACGTAGCGGTCGCCCACGGCGGTCTGCACCATCTCAAAGCCCTGCTCCTTCATGGCGATGGAGAAGCCCAGGTTGCACATAACGGTCGAGACGATCTCGGAGTTGGCGAGCTTGCCGCGAGCGGCCAGGTCAGAGCCGCAGATGGCCAGGATATAGTCGCCATCGATCTCGTTGCCCTCGCTGTCCACGAACAGCACGCGATCGGCGTCGCCATCGTGGGCCAGGCCGATGTCAGCGTGGGTACGCAGTACGAGCTCACGCAGGGGCTCAAGATGAGTGGAGCCGCACTCGACGTTAATGTCGGTGCCGCAGTAATCGGTGTTGATGGCATGGACCGTAGCACCCAGGCGCTGCAGCGCGGCGGGTGTAGTCTGGCAGGAAGCGCCGTGGCCGCAGTCGACGGCAACAACCAGACCGTCGAGTTTAAGGCCGTCGAGGGTGCTAATAGCATGGTCGACATATGCCTTGCGAGCGTCCTTCATCTTGATGATGTGACCCACACCGGCACCGGTCGGCAGCGTATCGGCAGCCATGGCCTCCTCGGACATGACCCAGGCGCTGATCTCTTCCTCGACAGCATCGGGAAGCTTCATGCCCTTGCGGCTAAAGAACTTGATGCCGTTGAACTCCGGCGGATTGTGCGAAGCGGAGATGACGATGCCGCCGTCGAGCTCGTTTTGGACGGTGAGCAGCGCCACGGCCGGCGTAGGGATAACGCCGCAGCAGTGCGGACGGCCGCCCTCGGCCATAATGCCGGCGGTCAGAGCACTCTCGAGCATGGTGCCCGAAAGACGCGTGTCGCGACCGATGCAAATGTCCGGACCAAGGAACTTGGTCGCCGCACGGCCAAGGCGAAACGCGAGGTCGCACGAGAGGTCGGCGTTGGCGACGCCACGGACGCCATCGGTACCGAAGATGTTCTGGGGCATAGGATCGCTCCTTCCCAAGTGGACAAAACGCAGTCGCCCACCCTAGTCGAAAAAGAAAAGCGGGACCCGCCGAGCAATCGGCAGGCCCCGCTTGTACATTGTATCTCGTAAGGAGATAAAACCTTAGCGCTTGGAGAACTGGGGAGCGCGGCGAGCCTTCTTGAGGCCGTACTTCTTGCGCTCGACCACGCGAGCATCGCGCGTAAGGAAACCGGCCTTCTTGAGGTCAGCACGGTAGTCGCCAGCGTTCAGAAGAGCGCGAGCGATGCCCAGACGCAGAGCGCCGGACTGACCGGAGATGCCGCCGCCATCGCACAGAGCGATAACGTCGAACTGACCGGCGGTGTCGGTCACCTTGAAGGGAGCAAGGGCGTTCTCAACGAGCTGATGACGGCCGAAATACTGCTCGGCGTCGCGCTTGTTGATGGTCACCTTGCCGGTGCCGGGGACGAGACGGACGCGGGCGACGGCGTTCTTACGACGGCCGGTACCCTGGTAGACAACGGTGTTCTCAGCCATCTTTAAGCCTCCAGCTCAATCTTCGTGGGGTTCTGGGCAGCATGCGGATGCTCGGCACCAGCGTAGACCTTAAGCTTGGTCATCTGGGCACGGCCGAGGGTGGTCTTGGGCAGCATGCCGCGAACAGCGCGCTCGATGACCTTCTCCGGGTGCTTCTCCATAGCCTGGCGGAAGCTCTCAGCCTTGAGGCCGCCGTTGTAGCCGCTGTGGCGATAATAGGTCTTCGTGTCGGCCTTGTTACCGGTAAGCTGGACCTTATCGGCGTTGATGACGACAACGAAGTCGCCGCAGTCGCTGTTGGGCGTGAACTGGGGCTTGTTCTTACCGCGCAGGATCATTGCGATCTGGGTGGCAAGACGGCCCAGGACAGCACCATCGGCGTCGACGAGAACCCAGTTGCGCTGGACCTCGCCCTGCTTGGCGTAGTGAGTCGATTTCGAAATCACTTAGACTCCTCCATGTACAGTACGTGTTGTTACAGAGATTCACGGGGCTCTGCAAGTAACCCGTCCATATTACCCCGCTCGCCGTACGAGTCAACAGGTATTTTGGCTCCGACCAGAGTTTCTGCACATGTCATCCACGAGCCGTGATTTTTCCAGTTCTTTAGCTGTTGCCATTTTTTGATGGTTCGCCGTCGCTAGCGCTCAACGAACTCTTGGATTTCCGCGAGCAGGCGCTTTGCCTCCTGGCGGCCCTGGATATACAGGTCGAGGAGCTTTGCCGAATCGTGCTCGACGTGGCCGACCTCGACCGGCTTTTGCGGAGCAACGACCAGTGCACGGCCCTCGCGCTCATACTTCCACAGGTGCATGCGTTGTATGTTGTAGCGGTCGTGGCGCGTCTCGATTCCCTCGAGCAGATAGGGGTAGTCGGCATAGCGGGCGCGCGCGGCAGGCATAAACTCGTAGGGCTTTTTCTCGTACGAGCGGTCCTGCGTGACGATGACGACCGCACGGTCGAAGCCCACCTCCTCCAGCACGTGCTCGATGGGGATCGAATCGGCTACGCCACCGTCGACGTATTTGTGCCCGTCAATCTCGACCGGCGGCGTCACCAGCGGCAGCGAGGTCGAGGCACGCACAGCGTCGAGGTCGAGCACGGCGCTTTTGACCGGGAGGTACGTGGCGGTTCCAAAGAGCATGTCCGTCGCGACGGCGTACATCTCGATAGGGCTCGCATCGAACGTCTCGTTGTCAAAGGGATCTAGGCGGTCCTGAACATCGTTGAAAATAAAGTCGTAACCCACAATAGAGCCCGTGGACGCAAACGACGCGGCGCCCATGAAGCGGCTATCGTTGCAGAAAGCCAGGTTGATGCGGTTGGCACGGCCGATCTGGTGCGACTTGTAGTTCACGCCGTTGAGAGCGCCGGCCGATACACCGTAGACAGCCGGAATCTCAACGCCAGCCTCCATGAGAACGTCGAGCACGCCCGCGGTAAATTGCCCGCGAAAACTGCCACCCTCCAAAACGAGCGCGACCTTGCCGGCGTTCTTTGCCTTATCTTCTGCAGTCATATTGACCTCCTGCGATTGCGTTTTGGCCTTCTTCTACCCAGTTTTGAGATGGTGAGAGCGCAGGTTTTTCGAGGCGTCAGGTGAAGCGGAAAGTGTGTCCCGTTCTCAGAGCAAATTCCGGGTCGTATTTTCCGCTGAGCCCGCCATCCGGAAAATGCATCCCATTCCGAGCTTAGATTCCGGGATGTACTTTCCGCCTGGGCCGCCATTGGGAAAGCATGTCCCACTCTACGGCTCGATTCCGGGTCGCAGTTTCCGCTTGATGTGTCATCCGGAAACTACGTCCCAGTCTGAGCGCGGATTCCGGGACGCGCTTTCCGCCTGGGCTGCCATCGGGAAAGCGTGTCCCGGTCTGCGTTGCCGTAGCGTTTTCTTTACGCCCGCGCCCTGCACAGAGTTCGATTCTCCGCGGGTGGGGGGATCCGTTGATGGGTTGAAACCGGGGCATGACGCCCGGTCGGCATCTCATCTATATCTGGCTGAGGCTTTGCGCGGAGAATCCGCATATTTGCTTCGCAAATCCGCACCGGCTTCGGCCGCCTGCCGGCGTCCTCGCCCGCGGGCTAAAAACGCTTACGCGTTTTCTTTACGCCCGCGCCCTGCATAGAGTTCGATTCTCCGCGGTATCTGTAAGTAATAAAAAAGCAGGTAGAGACACTTCTCTACCTGCTTGTAACTATTGGTGGAGCTGGCGTTCATTCGGTCGAACACCTCGCCACCTGGACCTATAGCGCCAGGCAGCGACGGATTATCGCCCAAGCCGGCAGAATCGTCAAACGTGAACGCCACGCGCAGGCCGTCGTCATCGTCGGGGCCGCCCAGCACCACGCGCGCCACGAACGTGCGCAGGAGCTGCGCGTCGTCCACCTCGGCGGCGGCCATGCCCTCAAGCCAGAACAGCGCGCGGTCGTAGTCAAGGCGGGCGGCCTCAAGGGCCTCGGCCGTGCGCAGCTCGTCCTTGAGGAGCGCCTGCCGCTGCTTCAGCGCGTCTATGCGCTCCTTGCCGCCCGGCGGCGCGATGCCCGACTCGATGGCCGCCCATATGTTGGAGAACGCCGTCTCGATCTTGGCCAGCTCGCCCTTTATGGTCTCGCTCAAGGGCTTCTCGTCGGCGCGCTCCTCCTCGGCGTCGGCCAGCATGCGAGCGATGCGCTCGCGGCTGTCGGCGCTGCCCAGGGCCTCGCGCACGGCGTCGGCCACGCGCTTCTCCACGGCATCGCGGCGCACGGTGCGCCCGCAGCTGCGGCAGCGGTAGTAGTGATAGGGCCTGCCCGACTTGCCCGTGCCGCTGGTGCCGGTCATCAGCCCGCCGTCGCGCCCGTCGTAGAGCTTGCCCGTGAGCGGGAAGTCCCACGCTTCGGTCTTGGCGCGGGGCCTGTGCGAGTCCTCAAGCATCCGTATCACCCTCTCCTCGTCATCCATGGGAACGATGGCGGGCATGCCGCCGGGCACGACCACGCCCGCGTAGCGGTACTCCCCGCCGTTCTCCCGCCGCATCAGTATGCGGCGCACCGTCTGGAAGCGCCACTTGCCGCCGCGCTTGGTGCGGTACGGCTCCCAGGCGCGCACCACGTCGGCCACCGACTTGCCCGACAAGACCATGCGCACGCCCAGGCGGATGGCGGCGGCCTCCTCCTCGTTGACCACGTAGCGCCCGTCCACTATGTCCCAGCCGTAGCGCACGCAGCCGTTGGCCATGCACCGCTCGGCGTTCTTCTGTATGCCGTCGCGTATGCGCTCGCCGTCGAGCGCGCTCTCGTACTCCGCCAGCACCTCCAGCATGCCCAGCTGCAGCACGCCCGCCGAGCCGTCCGAAATGTCCTCGCCCGCGTACAGTATCTCGACGCGGCAGCGGCGCAGCATGATGCGCGCCATGGCCATCTCGTCGCGGTTGCGCATGATTCGGGTAACTTTATATATGACCACGAAATCGAACAGCCCTCGCTTGGCGTCGGCCATCATGCGCTGGAACTCGGCGCGGTCGGTGTTGGTGCCCGTCTGCGCGAAGTCGCAGTACGTGGCCACCACGCGCAGGTCGTTCTCGGCGCAGTAGGCGCGGGACTTCTCCACCTGTATCTCTATGGACTCGCCGCGCTGGTTGTGGCTCGAGAAGCGGGCGTATATCGCCGCGCGCCCGCCCACGGCTACTCCATCTCGTCGGCGGCCTGGAACCACACCACCGTGCCGATCACGCGCACGGGGCCGTCGTCCATGCCGAAAATCATGTCCTCGTAGTCCTCGAAGCTATCCGCCGACAGCATCAGCTTGGTGCTGCCCTTGTACCAGCGGCGCATGACCGCGCGGTAGTCCTCGGTCTCCACCACGGCGACGGACCCGTTGGCGGGCTGGCGGTCGGGGTCGACCAGCACGTGGCTGCCCTCGGGTATGACGCGGTTCATGCAGTCGCCCTCGACCTCCAGGGCGAACGCGCGCGGATGCCCGGCGCACACCGAGGCGGGCACCTCAACGCGGTGCGCTATCTCCTCCTCGTCGGCGAGCGCGCCGGCATGCACGCGCCCGAGCGTGAGCAGCGGCACGGTGGCGCTGCTGGCCACCACGGGCATGGCACCGGCGGGCATATAGGAGCTGCCCTTGGGCTTTTTGGTCACGGGGTCAATCTGATCCATTCCGCCGTCTTCTATAAGGTGTGACTTACTAATCTGATAGCAGGCCGCCATGCGCTCAATAGCTCCCATACGGGGTTCGGAGCGGCCATTTTCCCACTGCGAAACGGCGTTACCTGTTACACCTGCAATCTCACCCAGTTCATCCTGGGTAACGTCGAAAATCTGCCGTAACTTCTTTATGTTGTCGGATATCGGCATCTTAACTCCTTCCAGGACTTAAATTTATTTTCAATTTTACCAAAATTAATCTTGACCGTGTTCTGAAGATTAATTACAGTTATGGACAGAAAGGAGGGAGTATGAAGTCACTCAAGCAGGCGCGCATGAGCAAGGGCGTAACCAAGAAGGCAATGGCTGAACATCTGGGCATTTCAGGACCTACATACGCTGTCTCTTATACACATCTCCGAGCCCACGAGACGCTACGCTATCT
>CABRIC010000017.1 GCA_902470905.1 uncultured Collinsella sp.
TACACAAGGAGTATCGTCGGCAGCGTCAGATGTGTATAAGAGACAGAAACAATCTAATGATGAGAAGTCGTTATTACTTGACCATGGAGCTCGGCTTGGTACAGGGGGGGTTATCCAAAATGAGAGCGGATAATCTCCCGTTTTTGGCTCGGTGACGGTCTCAAAGTGGGAGATTATCCACGTTCGCTAGTTAAGCGTCCGAAAATCCACACTCGCCAAACCTACCAAAAAGGGACGGGTTTATTTTGGCACGTTTCGGTCGGTGTCAGGAAGTGTCAGGGACGGGGCGGCGGCAGGACTCGAGAGCGAAAAGAAGTATCGGGTTTGGTGCGCCCGCTTCTGCCCGTCCCGCGCGTGGGCGATACTCGGCTTATCGAACCGCGATGCAAAGGAGATGCTCATCCCACGAGCACTACCGAGAAGGGCTTGCGATTCGAGCCCTCGCCTTAGTATTTTGGTCATTTGGCACTATAATTACCGTAGGCATGCGCACAACGTTGCGCTTAATCAAGAGGAGAAAACGTATGGGTCTGTTTGATATGTTCAAGAAGAAGGCTGAGCCCGCGGCTGCCGCTGCTCCGGCCTCCATCTCTGCTTCTGCCGGCGCCGACGTGCTGTGCTCGCCCGTCAAGGGCAAGGTCATCAAGATGGCCGACGTGCCCGATCCCGTCTTTGGCGGCGAGGTTCTGGGCAAGGGCTGTGCCGTGTGGCCCGAGGACGATCTGGTCTACGCTCCCTGCGACGGTAAGGTGACCGTCACCATGGGTCACGCCGTGGGTCTGCAGTCCGATAGCGGCATCGAGGTTCTGGTGCACGTTGGCGTCGATACCGTCAACATGAACGGTGACGGCTTCGAGGGCTTCGTCAAGGCCGACGACGTCGTGAAGGCCGGCCAGCCCATACTCAAGATCGACCGCGCCAAGATCGCCGCTGCCGGTTACAAGGACTGCGTCGTCGTGGCCGTGTCCAACACCGCCGAGTTTGCCGATGTCGAACTCGCCGTCGAGGCCGACTCCGCCGTCGCCGCCGGTGACGCCATCGTTAAGGTCGTCCGCAAGTAAACTGTGGCATCCAAAGGATGTGCAAGGGTGGTCGGGTTTTCCGGCCACCTTTTTTATTACATCGCGGGGAAGCGTTTTATTGCACGTTGGGCGGGCTTGCAAACCGTTCGGACGCTAAAACGAACCGACCGCGCCTTCGCGTTGCCGAGGGTGTTCATAAGTGGATAGTATGGGCTTACTTATTACAACGTGTGCCGCGTCCGGGAAGCGCGGTGCCGCTCATTGGGAGGAACAACATGAAAAAGAAGCTGCTGCTTGCGCCCCTCATGGCCGTCTTGGTTGCATGCGTGGTCGTGCTTTCCGGCTGTGGAGGTCCTTCGGTTGAGGAGCTCATCACCGAGGATCTTACGACGCAGTTTGACGAGGTCAAGAACGGTGGCGACGACTTCCTCTCTGGTCTGGAGGAGGCTTCGGGCGATGAGTTCGAGCAGCTGGGTATCGATCCCAAGGAGTATGCCAAGACCTATCTCGAGGGCTTTGACTACAAGATCGGCGACGTGATGGTCGACGAGGACAAGGGCGTCGCGACCGCCGAGGTCTCCATCACCTGCAAGTCCATGAACAAGATCGTCGAGGACTTCTCCACCCAGTATCAGGAGAAGGTTGCCGCGCTTGATACGGTTCCTTCCGATGACGAGCTGTACAAGATGGCCGGTCAGGTTATGGTCGATGTGACCAAGGCCACCGAGCCCAGGAAGACCACGGTTATCTTCAAGTACACCTGCAACGACGACGGCGAGTGGTCTGCCGACGACTCCGTCAACTCCGAGATGATGGATGCAATGCTGAACTAGGGGGTTACGCGGTTCTACGAACCGCGTAACCAGTTGACGCTGCGCGCCGCCCAGGACGACAATTTGTCATTCAAAAGGCGAGGCATGACCAGAAGGTCTATGCCTCGCCTTTTTCATGCCAACTTGTTCGTCCTGGACGTCGCTCGCTGTCCATCCTCTACCTGCGTCGTTGCCATGGTGCGGCACTTGTAGTCATTGGGGACGTTCTTAAATGACCAGGCGGCAGCTGGGGACACTCCTTGTGCCAGCGTTGCATCGATTGCTTGGGAAACCGTGACCCGGTTTTTGGCCGAATAGTGGGTCGCATTTTCCGGATGGGGTGGGTTGCGGAAAGTGCGACCCGGAATATTGCTCCGAAACGGGATGCGGTTTCCCTGATGTGCCTCAAACGGAAAGCGCATCCCATTCCGGAGCTTCAAAACGGGATGCGCTTTCCGCGCGGAAGAATTGTCGCAGCTGCGTTAAGCAGTGTCGCTCGTTACTCGCCCAGGATCAGCGCTGCGAGCTCGCCCTGGGTGTCCACCACGTAGTCGGCGCCGGCGGCTTCCAGCTCTGCGCGGCCGCGGAAGCCCCAGCTGACGCCCGCACTCTTAAGGCCGGCGTTGTGACCGGTCAGGATATCGACATTGGAATCGCCTACGTAGAGCGTGGTCGACGGATCGGCGCCTAGCTCCTCCATCACATGCAGCGTGACGGGTGCTTCGGGCTTGGGCGGAAACGCATCAACACGGCCCTGTACCAGCGCAAAGCGCTTGGATCCAAAATACTTCTCGATAAGCGGAGCCGCCGAGACGTGGTCCTTGTTAGTGAGCACGGCAAGCTGAACGCCCGCGGCGCGCAAGCGGTCGAGCATCTCGATCGTGCCGGCATAGGGAGCGGTGTGGTCTTCCTTGTGCTCGCCGTAGTAAGCCCTAAACTCGGCAAGCGTCTGCTCAAACATGCGGCCGTCGCCTGCGTACTCGGCGGGCATAAAGCGCTCAACCAGCTTGAGCATGCCGTTTCCCACCTTGTAGCGGTACTCGTCGACGGCAAACGTAGGCCAGCCGTGCGTCTCGCAGGTATGGTTGCCGGCGGCCGCCAGATCCTCGAGCGTGTTGAGAATGGTGCCGTCCAGGTCAAAGATCACATGGGAAAAAGCTGCTGCCATGGGTGCTCCTGCCGCTTGAGTTGTAAAACGCACCCCATGATACTGGGCATGCGTGCCGGGCATGTTTGGAATCTGAATATCTTTAATAGTCCTGAGCCTTTGTCGTTAGCAAATTCTCGGCAGCTGCTCTCCCACGAGCATGTCGAGGATGCGGGTCGAGCCCCAACCGGTACGTACGCGCACGGCGGGGCGGGCGCCCTCGGCAAGTGGCAGCACGCGACCGATGATGGCGGCGTTCTCGCCGTAGCGGGCGGCGCGCATGGCGCTCAGTGCGGCATCGGCTTGCTCGGCCGGTACGACGGCGACCATCTTACCCTCGTTTGCCACCTGCAACACATCGTAGCCGAGCATCTCGCAGGCGGCCTGCACGTCGGGACGCACGGGCACGGCATCCTCGTCGACCTCCATGGCAACATTGCTGGCCTGGGCAAACTCGTTGAGTGTGGACGCTAGGCCACCGCGCGTGGGGTCGCGAAAGCAACGCGTGCCGGGCGCTGCGGCCAGAACGTCGGCAATCAGGTGGTTGAGCGGCGCGGCATCGCTTTCGATCGTGCTCGAAAACGCCAGGCCCTCGCGTTGGCTCATGATGGCGATACCGTGGTCGCCCAGTGTGCCCGACACCAGAATGACGTCGCCGGGCTGGCAGTTTGCGCCGCTGAGCGCCACGCCCGCAGGCACCTCGCCCACGCCGGCGGTATTGATATAGACGCCGTCGGCCCCGCCGCGCTCGACCACCTTGGTGTCGCCCGTGATTATGGACACGCCCGCCTCGTGCGCCGTCTCGGCCATCGTCTGCACAATCTGGCGGAGCCTATCCATGGGATAGCCCTCTTCGAGGATAAAGCCGCACGACAGGTAGCGCACGTTGGCGCCCGAGGTCGCGACGTCGTTGACGGTTCCGCACACGGCGAGGCGGCCGATGTTGCCACCGGGGAAGAACTGCGGCGAGACTACAAAGCTGTCGGTCGACATGGCGATGCGCCCGCTCGCGGGCAGCGCGGCGACGCCGGCATCGTTGCCTTCGAGCAGCTCGGGCGACCCAAAGGCATCCAAAAAGACCTCATCGATGATGCGTTTCATCATCTGGCCGCCGGAGCCGTGACCCAGCAGGACGGTGCTATCGGTAACGCTATGGGACATATCGAAAACTCCAATCGTGGGTGGGATTATATGGGTGAGGCGCAGCGTCGACTGGTCCGCCGTTCGTTAGAACGGCGGAACCTATTAGCCTCGGTAGCGGAAATATGCTGCGCAGCTGCCCTCGGAGCTCACCATGCAGGGGCCGACGGGATGCTCGGGCGTACAAGCGTGGCCGAACAGGGGGCAGTCGCTCGGCGTAATGGCCCCACGCAGCACGTCGCCGCAGCGGCACCCGCGTGGCTCGACCGTCGGCTCGATGGACACGTCAAAGCGCATGCTGGCATCAAAGTGCGAAAACTCGGGACGAATGGCGAGTCCCGAAGCCGCAATCGATCCCAGCCCGCGCCACGTGGTATCGCACGGCTCAAATACCTGCTCGACCAGCTGGCGCGCCACGGGGTTGCCGTCTGCGTTGACGCCACGGCGGTAGGCGTTGTCAATCGCCGGCCTGTCCTCGACAACCATCTGGACCAGCATGCAGATGCCCTGCAAGATGTCGACCGGCTCAAATCCCGTTACCACGCCTGGAGTCTTAAACTCGTCGACCAAAAAGCCAAAGGGGGCTAAGCCCGTGATGGTGGCGACGTGGCCCGGCAGGATAAAGCCGTCGATGGTGGTCTCGGGATCGTTGGCAATCGCGCATAGCGCCGGCGGCGTGGTCTTGTGGGCGCAATAGACCGAGAAGTTTTGGAGTCCGCGTGCATCGGCCTCTAAAATGGCGGCGGCGATGGTGGGCGTTGTGGTCTCAAAGCCCACGCCCATAAAAATAACCGGGCGATCGGGGTTTTGCTCGGCAATGCCGAGTGCATCGAGCGGGGAGTAGACGATGCGAATGTCACGCCCTGCCGCTTTTTGCGCAGCGAGCGAGGTGGATGATCCGGGCACGCGCATCATGTCGCCAAAGGTGGTGATGATGGCGCCGTCTATGTTGGCGAGCGCGATTGCGTGGTCGATGTCGCGGTTGGCGGTGACGCAGACGGGGCAGCCCGGGCCGCTCAGCAGCTTGAGCCCTGCCGGCATAATGGAGCGAAAGCCATAGCGCCCGATGCTCACGGTATGCGTGCCGCAGACTTCCATAAGGTTGATGGTGCGGTCGCCGACAAGCTCATGAATGCGCTCGATGAGCTCGCGAGCCAGCTTGGGATCGCGGAATGCCGAGAAATCGATACCGGAGCGAGCCGACTGCTCGGGCGCCACTAGTAAGCCTCCGCCGGGTTGGTGGCCAGCTGGTCTTCTTCGACCAGCTCGGACATGGCATTAACAAGCTCGAGCGTTTCCTGTGCTTCCTGCTCGTCGACAATCTGGATGCCAAAGCCGGCGTGTACGAGAATATAGTCGCCAACCTGCGCCGTCGGCACGAGCCGCAGCGACACGGGGCGCTCGATGCCCATCATGTCGACGGTGGCCTTGAGGTCGTCGTCGCGTTTGACTACTTTGCCGGGAACGGCAAGGCACATATTGTTCCCCTTTTATACGCTTTGCGCTGGATGGGCGCTTAATAATCCATCAGTTGATGGTAGCGCTCGCGGGCGCTGCGGGCAAACGCGCTACACCTGTGAGACGGCGGCTTGCGGGCTGGCCGAATAGCCTACTGCGATGCAATCTGCGCAAGACGAGCGCTTGCGACTGCCGCCTGACCGTAGGCGATGCAGCCGTCGTTAACGGGCACGGTTTGGGGAATCAAGACAGTGAGACCCATGCTTTTGAGCTCGCGGGTGAGGAGCTGGAGCAAAAGTCGGTTCATGAACACGCCGCCCGAGAGCGCGACGGTATCGATGCCTTCGCGCGCGCAGATTTCGCGTGCGATTCGTGCCGAAGAGCGCGCGATGGCGATATGGAAGTCGAGCGCGAGCCTGTAGGCGGGCGCTCCGGCTTCAATTCCTCCCAAAAGTGCCTCAAAGAGTGCTTTCTGGTCCAGAACATAGGGGCCGTCCAGCCACGATGGGCCAGATGCGAAATAGCCGGCGTTGTCGTCGGGAAAATGGGCGATTTCGTTGTCGAGCGCGCGCCAGGCGGCAGCCTCAAGCTCGATGGCGGGTTCGCCCTCGTAGGTTGCCTTGTCGCAGATGCCCAGAATTGCTGCCGCGGCATCAAAGAGACGCCCCATGCTGCTGGTACGCGGGCTGTTGATGCCGCGCTCGATCATGGTGGCTGTCACGCTGCGCGTTTGTTCGTCGAGGCCGTCCAAAAGCCGAGCGGCACCTGGGTGCTCGAGCAGGCCGAGCTCACTGAGCAGGGCGAAGGCGTTGCGGCGGGCGTCGCGCACGGAGGCCGCCCCACCGGGGAGCGCCCAGGTGCGCAAATGCGCGGCGCGCTCAAAATCGGCGAGACGGGAGATAAGAAACTCACCGCCCCATATGGTGCCATCGGTGCCGGCGCCCGTGCCGTCGAAGGCGATGCCAAGGACGCGCGCGTCGGTTGTAAGCTGGCCCGCGGCGATGGCCTCGGCCATTACGCTCGCGATATGCGCATGATGGTGCTGCACCTCGACGAGCGGCAGATTGCATTTTCGCGCCTGCTCGCGCGCCCACTGGCCCGATAGATAGCTGGGGTGCACATCGCAGGCCAAGGCGGCGGGCGCCAAGTCAAAGAGATCTTCCAAGCGCGTGCGCGCGGCGTTCCAGGCATCGAAGGTCCCGCCGTTTTCAACATCGCCGATATGCTGCGACACAAAACAGGTCGCCTCGCCGTTCGTCCCTTCACGCGTGAGCGCAATCGTGGCCTTTTGTTGTGGCCCGCAGGCGAGCACGCAGGACGGAGCGCCGTCGAGCGCCGGCAACGGCAGCGGCTGGGGTGCATATCCGCGAGCGCGGCGTACGGGCATAACGGCGCCGTCAACCACGCGCACTACAGAGTCGTCGTAGCGCGAGAGAATCGCGCGATCGTTGCCGAGCAACGCGTCGGCGATGCCGGCGGCAACGAGGTGTTCCCAGGCAAGGTCGTCGTCGGTCTCGATGGGTTCTTCGCTTAGGTTTCCGCTGGTCATGACGAGCGCGTGCATACTGCAGGCTTCTGCCGCGGCAAGCAACAGATGTTGAAGCGGCGTATAGGGGAGCATGACGCCGAGCTCGGGCAAGTCGTGCGCGACAGATGGCGCGAGAGCGAGGATGTCGGGGGAGCCGCCGCTCTCGCAAACAGCACGTCGGCGCAGCAGCACAATGGGGCGGATACTGCCGGCGAGCAGATCGCGTTCAGCGTCGTCGATATGGCACAGGCGTCCGGCATCGGCAAGACTGCGTACCATGACGGCAAGCGGCTTATTGCTGCGACGCTTGCGACGGCGCAGCTCGGCCACCGCCTGCTCGTTGGAGGCGTCACAGGATAGATGGAATCCGCCCAGTCCCTTGATAGCGACGATACCGCCGTTGGCCAGCAGCTCAACGCAGCGCTCGATAATGGCGTCGCTGGCCTCGCGTGTGGTGCCGACGGTCGGTGTCGCGGACGAATTCCCGCACGCATCGCCGTTTACAGCCTCGCGCCACGTAATATGCGGCCCGCAATCAAAGCAGGCATCGGGTTGCGCGTGAAAACGCCGGTCGAGTGGGTCGGCATACTCCGCGGCGCACTTGGGACACATGGGGAAACGGTCCATCGATGTGGCCGCTCGGTCATAAGGCAGCGATCGGATGATGGTAAAGCGTGGGCCGCAGTTAGTGCAGTTGATAAAGGGGTAGTGATAGCGTCGGTCGGCGGGATCGAACAATTCGCGCAGGCAATCGTCACAGGTAGCGATGTCGGGCGAGACGAGCGTCGTGTGTGCGGTCTGGTCCTGCGATGCTACGATGCGAAAGCCCTGTTCATCGGCGGCATCCCAACCGTTGGCTGCCAGGTCCACAACCTCGACATACTCTATGCGGGCTGCTGCAGGTGCATGCTCAGAAAGCGCGGCAACAAAAGCATCGAGCGCATCGGCCGGAGCGTGCGCCTCGATATGCACGCCGTCGCCCGCATTGAGCACCCATCCGCAAATGCCATGCGCCATGGCCTCGCGATACACAAACGGTCGCATGCCAACGCCCTGCACAATGCCCGTTACATGGATATGCGCATGTCGCATGCGACCCTCCTTCGTTGAAATGTGTGCTGTTACAGCCCCAGGCTCTGCTTGGTGGCGGCGCACGTGAGCTCGCCGTGCTTAACGCCGCGCAGGCCCAGCAGGCGGTCGGCTAGTTCGTAGACGCGCTCGCCACGACCCTTGAGCGCCAGGATTTCCAAGCAGTTGTGGTGATCCAGATGCACGTGCATGGTCGATACGATCTCGTCGGTGTAGTCGTGCTGCACTTCGTCCAGACGGCGCGTCAGATCGCCGGTGTGATGGTCGTAGATCATGGTGAGCGACCCGATAACATGCTCATCGGGCGTGCGCATCTGCTCCTTGGCGATCGAGGCGCGAATCAGGTCACGCACGGCCTCGGAGCGGTTGGCCACGTCGCCGCGGCGCGCGATCTGTTCGTCAAAACGGCGCAGCAGGTCGTCCGGTGCGGTAACCGAAAAGCGGACCAGCTCGGAGCCGGAGCCACTACAGTGGCAGCCCGCATCACCGTCCGCCCCGTGCGGATGCTCGTGCTCGTACCCGCAGCCGTGCTCGTGTTCGGCCACCTTACACCAGCTTCACGGAGCCGACGGAGTTGTGGTCGGCCTCGATGGCCTCTTCGTAGCCCTCGAGTGCGTCGTGGGCCTCGTGCAGCGCGGCCATGGCGGCCTCGAGCTTGGCGCCGATGCGCTCCATGTCAAAATTCTCGGTCGCATGCAGCAACTGATGGCTCCATTCGTGAGCGAGCTCGATGGTGTCGTCGACCTGCTTGACGCTCATGGCAAGCTGGCTCATGTTCATTCCAACATCATGCATGGGAAATCTCCTTTTGTATGGGGCAGTTCAGTGGTTCAGATTTTACTACGCCCGCTCTGCGCGCAGCTGCATAAGAAAACGGGTACGAGTCTGTGCGACCCGCACCCGTTCACTGGGGGCTGTTTGTGACTACCATACTATCCGTGGTTGCACTCGGTGCATCCAGAAGTCCGGCGAGCGGTGCAAAAGCGCTCATGGACGGCAGGCAGACGGCAACATGTAACAAGCGTATTACAGATGCTTCTCCAGCAGCGCCTGCAGCCTCGCCTTGGGCAGAGCGCCAACCGAGCGGTCAATCTCCTCGCCGTTCTTAAACACAACCAGCGTGGGGATGCTCATGACGCCATACTTCATGGCCAGGTCCTGGTTGTCGTCGACGTTGCATTTGGCAACGGCAAGCTTGCCCGCCAGCTCATCGGCAACCTCGTCAACGATGGGCGAGAGGGATCGACAGGGCCCGCACCACGGTGCCCAAAAATCGACCAGCACGGGCAGACTGTCGTTAACGATGGAATCGAAGTTCTCGGGGGTAATCTGATTAATGTCAGCCATGGTGACCTCCATAATGCGACGCGACTCGGCCGCGTAAAACTCAGTACGACCGTGCTTATACCCAGCCGCCCGCAAAGCAACCACTCGCGGCCGGCTCTTTTATATAATGGTGGGCACGCAAACGATTGGAGAGCGCATGCCCACGTCACAAAGCCAGAAAAAAGAGGCCATCGCCCAGGCGGCCGAGCAGGAGCTCGCATCGCTCGCGGGTCGCGGCGTGCGTATCGCGGGCAACGCGTGCTCGCCGATCGTACTAGTCAAAGGCGATTTGGACGAGGCCGAGCGTTCGGGTGGCGAGCTTGCCGCCGGCCCGGATGGCGCGGCGTTGCGCAAGGCGCTTGGGGCTATCGGCTACGCGCCCGAGGATTTTTGCGTGCTGGCAAGCGTCGCCGGCGTGGGTGACGGAGCGGTCACGGTGGGCGAGACTCTGCCGTGCGAGCTGTTCCGCGAGGCGCTCGAGGCCTTGGACCCCGAGGCGGTGCTACTGCTCGACAACAACGCGGCCGATGCCATGCGCGAGACCTACGCCGATATGCTCGTGGCGATCGATGACTTCGACACCGCCATGCTCAAGCCCGGCCTGGTCGCCCATGTGCAGGGCCGCCGCGTGCTCGCGCTCGACGGCTTTGAGGCGGCACTCACTGACAAAGCCGCCAAGCAGCGCATGTGGGCATACATCAAGCAGCTGACCCCGGCAGCCGCTCCGCTGTAGCGAGGCTGGCGGCAGCCCCTACATCACGGCGCGCAGCTCAAACCGATCGCCGTTAATGCGGAACTGGCAGTTGCCGTTCATGCGCTCCACGGCAAGTTTGATGCTCCTGGTGCCAAAGCCGTGGCCCGCATGCCGGGTCACGGGCATGCCGTCGACCATGCGCGGCGCGCGGTCAAACGTGTTGGAAACTAACAGCAGCAGCTGGCCGTCCTCTAATCGCAGGTCAAAGTCGACGAATCGCTTTCCTTGGGGTGCGGCGCTTGCGGCGGTGATAGCGTTTTCCAAGGCATTTGAGAGCACGCTAAACAGGTCGGCGTCACCTACGTGGATGGTTTCGGGTACGGCGGCGCGCAGGTTGGCGGTAATGCCGTTTCTGTTGATATCCGAGTTAAATGACGAAAGCGCGATGTTTACGGTCTCGTTGGCGCAGAAGCGGCGTACGGCGGTGCGGTCGCCGGCTTCGCAGAGTTCGTCGATGCGATCGAGCGCCTCGTCGGTGTGGCCCTCCTCAATTAAAGCGGCCAGGCCGCGTAGGAAGTGGCGCATGTCGTGGCGCAGAATCGACAGCTCGCGCCCAGATTGACGCCAAGCCTCGAGCTCTTTGATGGCGGCGCTGTCGCGGGTTTCGAGCATCCAGCGCTCTCGCTCGGCGGTTTCCTTTTCTTCGTATTCGCGCAGGTAAACGGCAAGAAACATAAGATAGAAGGCACAGAGCGCAAATGCCAAAAACTCAACCGTCACCACCGAGCCCGAGTGGAACAGCGTGGTGTAGACGTTGGTGGCATAGTCAAAGACGTAATAGACGAGCGGCAGGATTAAAAGGATGCCCAGCTCGGTGGTGCTTTTAATCGCCAAGCGCGGACCGATGTCGCCGGCCCAATGCAGCAGGACGGCAAAGACGGCGAGTGTGGTCGCGATGCGCGCCAGATAGTACGCGATCTGAGAATCGGTTGCGGCAAATGCGGCGATGCCCATCCAATTGCTGAACTGGCAGCTCAGATAGGCACTCGTAATGCCGAGCACGGCAAGCAGCGGGCTCAGGCGGTAGCGCGCGCACAAATAGATGATGAGCGGCAGATGCACGACGAGCGGATATACCTGGCGGGCGAAAAGCTCTCCGCCGACGGCATTGGCGAGGCCAAATGCGCATCCGGTTACAGCACCGACCAGCACCAGTTCAAGCGCATGACGCCGGTTGATCTCGACACCGCACAGCGCCGCCGAGGCAAAGACGCCAAAGAGCAGCGTCGTGGCGTGGTGGATTGCCCAAAGGACCATTTCGACCGAGGAGACCATCAGTGTCTCCCACCCTCAAAGCGCGCCGCAAAGTAGGCGTCTTGGAATCCCTGCTTGCAGCTGCGCGAAAGCGGGATGCACGCGCCCGAGCGCATGACGATGTCCGTGCGGTCAAAGTGATCGATATTGCGCAGGTTGACCTGGTAGCTGCGGTGGCATTTAAAGAAGACCGCGTTTTGCTCCAAGCGGTCCTCGACGCTGCGGAACGACTCGAGTGCCTCGATATCGCGTCCGTCGCGCAGGTGGAAGACCACGTGCTTGTTGCGCGCCTCGGCATATTCGATGTCGGACATGCGCAGGGCGTGGTAGCCAAAGGAAGTTTTGATCACGAGCTCGTCGGTTGCCGCCGGGCGCATGCTCGAAAGCTCGTCGAGTAACTGCGCCAGGCGTTCGTAAGTCACAGGCTTGAGCAGATAGTCGAAGGCACGGACCTCGTAGGATTCCAGCGCGAACTCGGGCGACGAGGTGAGGAACACCAGGCGCACGGCGGTGTCGGCCTGGCGCAATTCGCGTGCGGTGTCCATGCCGTTGACGAGCGGCATGATCATGTCGAGCAGAATGATGTCGGCGCGCGATGCGGCATGGCGGGCCAGCAGGTCCTCGCCGCGCGTGACGAGCGCAACATCGACCGCCGTGCCCGTCTCGGTCGACCAACGGTCGATCATCCGGTGCAGTCTATCTAGAAAAGCGACATCATCGTCGCAGGCAATAATCTTGAGCATTCGGCCCCCTTAAGTAGTTCGATTTTGCCACATCGGGCACGCACCGCTTGCGGAGGTGCGGACCGTTTGCGCCCCACGGCGTGCAACTCGCGCCAAGCGGTATTGCGGTGGCGAAAGATGCCTCCTGCGCTATCGAGAGCTCGGCTATCCTCAGCTTGCCAGTTCAAAAATGGACCTGCCACATGATTGAATCTTTTTTTCAACTTTACACCTAGCTTTACAGCTGTCTTGTCAGCTGTAAAGCTAGGTGTCATACTAAAGCCCCAAGATTCGCCAAAAGAGAGGGGCCTTGATGGCACAGAGCGCGAACATGGATGCGTCGGAGCTTGCACGCGATATCGCGGCCGGCCTGGCATCGGCAACGACGGCAACGGAGCGCGTGGCACTGGTGCCCGCAGAGCTCGTCGAGGCCATTCAGCAACTAAAAACCCAACGTGACGCGGTAATCCTGGCGCACTATTACGTGGCGCCCGAGGTGCAGGCCGTGGCTGATTACGTCGGCGACAGCTTCTACCTGGCCAAGCTCGCCAAGAGTCTGCCGCAGCAGACCATCGTGCTGTGCGGCGTGGAGTTTATGGGCGAGAGCGCCAAGCTGCTCAATCCCACTAAGACCGTGCTGCTGCCCGAGCCGGGCGCGGACTGTCCCATGGCGCACATGGTCAAGCGCGAGACGGTCGACGCGGCGCGCGCCGAGTACGGCGACGACCTGGCTGTCGTCTGCTACGTCAACTCCACGGTCGAGATCAAGAGCTGGAGCGACGTGTGCGTCACCAGCTCCAACGCCGTTAAGATTGTGTCCGAGCTGCCGCAGCAGCATATCCTGTTCATTCCCGACCAAAACCTGGGCCGCTTCGTAGCCGAGCAGGTGCCGCAAAAGCACGTCATCCTCAACAACGGCTACTGCCCGCGCCATCACATCATCACCGTCGAGCAGATCGTCGACGCGACGGAGGCGCATCCCGACGCGCTCGTGCTGGCGCATCCCGAGTGCAAGGCCGACGTCCTAGCCGAGGCCGACTACATCGGCTCCACCGCCGGCATCATCAAGTATGCCGAGGAGTCCGATGCGAGCGAGTTCATTATCGTGACGGTTCGCGGCGTGCTCTACGAGCTCGAGCGCCGCTGCCAGGGCACCGGCAAGAAGTTCTACTTCCCCGCGGTGCAGCCCACCTGCGTCAACATGGATCTCATCACGCTCGAAAAGCTCGTGCGCTGCCTGGAGACGGGCGAGGGCGAGGTGCAAATCGGCGTGTCGGACGAGGCTGCCGACCAGGCCAAACTTACGCTCGACCGTATGCTCGAGTACGCAGCACGCTAAGCCAGATGTGACATGAGGGACCATCCCTTATGCCATATTACAAGGGAGAGGATTCCTGTGGAAACCAAGCAATACCCCGATATGGAGTGCGACGTCGTCATTGCCGGCTGCGGCGTGGCGGGCCTGTACGCAGCTCTCAACCTGCCGACGAGCACACGCGTGATCATGCTTTCCAAGGGCGCCGTCGACGAGTGCGATTCGATGCTTGCGCAGGGCGGCATCTGCGTGCTGCCCGAGGGCTCGGACTACGATGCCTTCTTTGAGGACACCATGCACGCCGGCCACTACGAAAACCGCCGCGAGAGCGTCGACATCATGATTCGCTCGAGCCGCTCGGTCATCAACGACCTGCTGGCCATGGGCGTGGATTTTGAGCGCAAGGCCGACGGCAGCCTCAACTTTACCCGCGAGGGCGCGCACAGCCGTCCGCGCATTGCCTTCCATGCCGACATTACGGGCAAGGAGATTACGACCAAGCTGCTCCAGGCCGTTCGCAAGCTGGATAACGTGCAGATTTTGGAGCACGTGGCCATGACCGACATCCTGACGGGTGAGCGTGACGGCGCCACGGTGTGCACCGGCGTCGTCGCCGTTCCCGTGGACGAGAACAACTCGGTTCGTCCCGCCGACGAGCTGGTAAATACCGCCGAGGGCGCGCATGCCGGCGAGCCGTTTAAGATCCATGCCCGCCACACGCTGTGGGCAACGGGCGGCATCGGCGGCGTATACGACCATTCGACCAACTACCCGCAGCTCACGGGCGATGCCTGCTACATCGCTCAGGAGCATGGCATTAAGATGGAGCATCTGGACTACGTGCAGATTCACCCCACGGGACTGTTCTCGCCGCAGCCGGGTCGCACCTTCCTGATCAGCGAGAGTTGCCGCGGCGAGGGCGCGATTTTGCTCAACGCCGCCGGCGAGCGCTTTACCGATGAGCTTCAGCCGCGCGATGTGGTCGCCGCCGCTATTCGCGAGCAGATGAAGCAGGACGGTGCCGAGCACGAGTGGCTGAGTTTTGCCCCCGTCGAGCGCGATGTGGTGACCGGGCACTTCGCCAACATTCGCGCGCGCTGCCTGGAGGACGGTCGCGACATCTTGGACGAGCCCATCCCCGTTACGCCCACGCAGCACTACTTTATGGGCGGCGTATGGGTCGATAAGGACGGCCGCACTTCGATGCCAGAGCTCTACGCCGCGGGCGAGACGGCTTGCAATGGCGTTCACGGCAAGAATCGCCTTGCATCAAACAGCCTGCTCGAGGCGCTGGTCTGGGGTCGTCGCGCCGCGTGGCGCATGCGTACCGGCGAGTCGCTGGCCGTGGAGCAGGCGGGCGATCCCGCGCTCGATGGCCGTCATCGCGCCCTGAGCGCCGACACCCTGGCAATCGATGATTTGGCCCGTGCTGCCGGCACACAGGCCGTGGAGGAGTAGACCATGAATCCCATTACCATGAAGCTCGTCGTCGATGATCTGATTCTGCAGGCTCTGCGCGAGGACATTACCTTTGAGGACGTGAGCACGGCGAGCGTGTGCCCCACGGCGCGTCCCGCCACGGTGGAGCTTATCGCCAAGGCCGACGGCATCATCGCCGGCTTGGATGTGTTTGCCCGCACCTTTGAGCTGCTGGATTCGCAGAGCTCGGTGCTGTTTGATGTCTCGGATGGCGACGAGGTGCATGCCGGCGATCACGTGGGCCAGGTGCGCGGCGACGCGCGCGTGTTGCTTTCGGGCGAGCGCGTGGCGCTCAACTACCTGCAGCGCATGAGCGGCATCGCTACCTATACACACAGCATGGCCGCGGCGCTCGAGGGAACCAAGACCGTGCTCGTCGACACGCGCAAGACCACGCCGGGCATGCGCGTGTTTGAGAAGGCGGCGGTTGAGATTGGCGGCGGCAGCAACCACCGCTACAACCTGTCGACGGCCGTCATGCTCAAGGACAACCACATCGATGCCGCCGGTGGCGTGACGCGTGCGATTGAGATGGCGCGCGCCCATGCATCGTTTACCACGACGGTCGAGATCGAGTGCGAGAACCTGGACATGGTGCGCGAGGCCATGGAGGCCGGCGCCGACATCATCATGTTCGACAACATGACCCACGACGATATGGCTGCCGCGATTGAACTTATCGCCGGCCGTGCCAAGACCGAGTGTTCGGGCAACGTGGATGCCAGCAATATCCGCGCGCTTGCCGACCTGGGCGTTGACTTTATTAGCTCGGGCGCCCTGACGCACTCCGCGCCGATCCTCGACCTCTCGCTTAAGCACCTGCGTCTGCTGGACGGTAAATAATGGACGCCCGCGAGCGTCGCCGTGCCATCATGGGCGTGCTCGAGCGAGCCAAAGACCCCGTCTCCGGTAGTGCACTTGCTCGCGAGGTGGGTGTGAGCCGCCAGATTGTCGTGCAAGACATCGCCCTGCTGCGTGCCGATGGACACGATATCGTGGCGACCAATCGCGGCTACGTGCTGCAGGAGGCCCCCAGCAGCCCCGCCGTGCCCACGCGTCTTGTTAAGGTGCGCCACAGCGTGGAGCAGGCGGGCGACGAGCTTACGAGTATCGTCGACGCGGGTGGCGCCGTGCTCAACGTGATCGTCAACCATCGTGTGTACGGCAAGATCACGGCCGACCTGGACATTCGCAACCGCCGCGATGTCGAGCGCTATCTGCGCGATATCGAGAGCGGCAAGAGCTTTCCGCTGCTAACGGTGACGAGCGGCTACCACTTCCATCGCATCGCCGCGGAGGATGAGCAAACCCTCGACGAGATCGAGGCCATGCTCAAGGAGAAGGGCTACCTTGCCGATTTAATGCCCTACGAGGATGATCTCTCGTAGCCGACGCTGCATCTATAAGTTGCGGTGAAATAGTTCCTAAAATCGGCATCTAAGCCATAAAACAGGAACTATTCCACCGCAACTGCCAAGGGTCCCGCTCCAAATTAGCTGCCCACATATGCAAAAGGAGGCCTCCGCGGCGATGCGGAAGCCTCCTTTTTTGTGCACGGTGTACCTGTGAGTGTGCAAGTGGGGGAGTTGTTACTCCTCGACGATCTCGGTGATCGCGCCAGCGGGGCAAGCGTCCTGGCAAGCGCCACAGGCGACGCAGGAGTCCTCGTCAGCGACGGTAGCGACGTCCTGGAGCTCCAGAACGCCAGCGGGGCAGGAGTCGACGCAAACGCCACAAGCGATGCACTCGTCGGCATCAATTACGGGATGAGCCATGGTAGTTTCCTCTCTGTTGACCGACGCTACAGGCGATGCGCGCCGGTTTGATTCGGGCAAAAACATACCACGGGAGCGACCGTTTGCAATACCCTCTGACCGGCATCTTCATACCGTTCGCCGAGTATGCCAAGGTTTACTAAAAAATGCGCAGGTGGGGCCGTTGAGCTGCGCAAATGTTAGCTAAAGGTGACTTGAAATATAGGGCGATTGAGCGTGCTTGCGGAAACCGCATCCCATTATTTTGTCGAAAAACGGGTTGCAGTTTCCGGTTAGGCCCGCTAGCGGAAAATGCGAGCCGGTATCAGCTCTCAAAACGGGATACGGTTTCCGGTTGAGCCTTCAGACGGAAACTGCGACCCGGAATCCACGCTCAAACCGGGATGAGCTTTCCGCAAGACGGCCCCCAGGCACCCCCGGACGCAAACCTCAGCCATCTCTACATAGATCTCGATAGATTTGCCGAGAACTCAATCAGCGCATCTACCTGCGCATTTAAGAACCTAAACTCTCGGCAATAAGAAATCTTATATGAATTGACTTAGATTTTGTATATTCCGGCCCATAAGGGGATACACTACATCCTGAAAGATAAGCCGAAACACCGCTCGGCAGACCGCCGAGTCGGTGCAAACGCACAAGAGAGAGGGAATTTCTAATGGGCAAGATTCTTGGTATCGACCTTGGTACTACTAACTCCGCAATGGCCGTCCTCGAGGGCGGTTCTCCGACCATTATCGTGAACGCCGAGGGCGACCGCACCACCCCGTCCGTCGTGGGCTTCCGTGCCGACGGCGACCGCGTCGTGGGTAAGGCCGCTAAGAACCAGGCTGTCACCAACCCCAAGAACACCGTGTTCTCCATCAAGCGCTTCATGGGCCGCAAGTACTCCGAGTGCACCTCCGAGATCAAGACCGTGCCGTATGAGGTCAAGGAGGGCCAGGGTGGCCGTGCCGTCGTCGACATCGAGGGCAAGGATTACACCGCTGAGCAGGTGAGCGCCATGACGCTCGCCAAGATGAAGGCCGACGCCGAGAAGTATCTGGGCGAGACCGTCACCGACGCCGTCATCACCGTCCCGGCCTACTTCAACGACGCCCAGCGTCAGGCCACCAAGGACGCCGGTAAGATCGCCGGCCTCAACGTCAAGCGTATCGTCAACGAGCCGACCGCTGCTGCTCTTGCCTATGGCCTGGACAAGCAGGGCACCGACCAGCGCATCCTGGTCTTCGATCTGGGCGGCGGCACCTTCGATGTCTCCATTCTCGACCTCGCCGACGGCGTGTTTGAGGTTCTGTCCACCTCGGGCGACAACCACCTGGGCGGCGACGACTGGGATCAGCGCGTCATCGATTGGATGGCCGATAAGTTCCAGCAGGAGAACGGTGTCGACCTGCGTCAGGACCCCATGGCCCTGCAGCGTCTGAAGGAGGCCGCCGAGAACGCCAAGAAGGAGCTCTCCGCCGCCCAGCAGACCACCATCAACCTGCCGTTCATTACCATGAACCAGTCCGGCCCGCTGCACCTCAACTACACGCTGACCCGCGCCGAGTTCGAGAAGATCACCCGTGACCTGCTCGAGCGCTGCAAGCAGCCTGTCACCAACGCCCTGCGCGACGCCAAGCTTAAGCTCTCCGATCTGACCGAGGTCATCCTCGTCGGCGGCTCCACCCGTATGCCCGCCGTCCAGGAGCTCGTCAAGACCATGACCGGCAAGCAGCCCAACATGTCCGTGAACCCCGACGAGGTCGTTGCCGACGGCGCTGCCGTCCAGGGCGGCGTGCTCACCGGCGACGTCGAGGGCATCCTGCTGCTCGACGTTACCCCGCTGTCGCTGGGTGTCGAGACCATGGGCGGCATCATGACCAAGATGATCGACCGCAACACCACGATCCCGACCTCCAAGACCGAGGTCTACTCCACCGCTGCCGACAACCAGACCAGCGTTGAGATCAACGTGCTCCAGGGCGAGCGCGAGCTTGCCCGCGACAACAAGTCGCTCGGTAAGTTCCAGCTGACCGGTATCCCGGCTGCCCGCCGTGGCGTGCCGCAGATCGAGGTCACCTTCGACATTGACGCCAACGGCATCGTCAAGGTCTCCGCTAAGGACAAGGGCACCGGCAAGGAACAGCAGATCACCATTTCCGGCTCCACCGCTCTGTCCGACGACGAAGTCGATCGTATGGTCAAGGACGCCGAGGCTCATGCCGAGGAGGACAAGAAGCAGAAGGAAGAGGTTGAGGTCCGCAACCAGACCGACAGCCTGTGCTACTCCACCGAGCAGACCCTCAACGAGCTCGGTGACAAGGTTTCCGCCGACGTGAAGTCCAAGGCCGAGGCCGCTATCGCCGACGCCAAGAAGGCGCTCGAGGGCTCTGACGTCGAGGCCATCAAGGCCGCCGGCGAGTCCCTGCAGTCCGTGGCCTACGAGCTGGCCCAGGTTGTCTACGCCGACGCTCAGCAGCAGACCGACGGTGCCGCCGGCGCCCAGCCTGCCGACGATGACGTCGTCGACGCCGACTACGAGGTTGTGGACGACGAGGACAAGTAATCATGTCCGCCCGTAAAGCTCGCACGGAGGCGGCCGCCGCTGGCGCCGCCCCCGTTGACTCTGAGGAGAAGGACGTGAAGATTCCCGTAGAGGCCGTCGACGATACCGAGGCCAACGAGGCCCCGGCCGCCGAGGCTGCCGAGAACCAGGTAGAGGATTCCAACAAGGAGGCGACGATGACCGAGGACGAGATGGTGGAAGCCGCTATCCGCGCCGGTGAGGAAGCCGCCGACAACGACTTTAAGCTCAAGTTCGAGCAGGCTCAGAAGGAGCTTGCCGACGTGCGCAATGAGCTCGATGCTGCGGCAGAGGCTCAGAAGGCCGCCGAGGACAAGGCAAAGGACGCCACCGAGCGCACCGCCCGCCTGCAGGCCGACTGGGAGAACTTCCGTCGCCGCACCGCCAACGAGCGTATCGCCGAGCGCGAGCGCGCGACCGAGAAGCTCGTCACTGCGCTGTTGCCGGTGGTCGACGATATCGAGCGCGCGATTGACCATGCCCGCAGCCAGGAGCTTGCCGACGACTTTAAGCAGTTCGTCGATGGCGTTGACGCGGTACATGCCAAGCTGCTCGACGTGTTTGCGCATGAGGGCGTTGAGCCCATCGACCCCAAGGGCGAGGCGTTCGATCCGCTCGAGCATCAGGCCGTGGGCCGCGTCGAGGACGCGTCGCAGTACGACGAGACCGTCAACGACGTGTACCAGAAGGGCTACCGCATGGCGGACCGCATTCTGCGTTCCGCGATGGTGACGGTGACCTACGGTGGCGAGAAGCGCCCCGCACCGGAGCCCGAAGCGGCGCCCGAGGATGCTGCGGCCGATACGGCCGAGAGCACCGAGGAGTAATTGAGAAGGGCCCCGGGGCAACACCCGGGGCCCTTTCTGGCCTAGTGCCATATGAAAGCATGAGCCGCCGCCCGCTGGGCGGCGGATGAAACAGGAGAGGAGCTACGATGGCTGCAGGCAAAACCTTCTATGACATCCTGGGCGTATCCAAGAGCGCCTCCGACAAAGAGATCAAGAGCGCGTTTCGCAAGCTCGCGCAAAAATATCACCCCGATGCCGGCGGCGACGAGGCCAAGTTCAAGGAGATCAGCGAGGCCTACGAGACGCTTTCGGACGAGAAGAAGCGCAAAGAGTACGACCAGATGCTCATGTTCGGCGGCATGCCGGGCGCAGGCGGCGCGTATGGCGGAGGCTACGGTGCCGGCGCAGGTGCCAGCGGCTGGGGCGACATCTTCGACAGCATCTTTAGCGGCAACGGCGCCTGGGGCAGCGATTGGGGCTCGGGCTTTGCCGGGGCTGCGGGCGCTGCCGGTGCCGGCGCGGGTCGCAGCCGCGCTCGCAAGGGCGGCGACCTGTCGCTGACCGTCGATGTGACGGCCGAGGACGCGTTTCGCGGCGTGACGCACAAGGTCACTTACCGCATTCCCTCGACGGGCGAGCAGCAGACCATTACGGTCTCGGTCCCCGCGGGCGCGGTCGACGGCGGCAAGCTGCGCTACAAACGTCGCGGCGAGTATGGCGTTGCCGGCGGCGAGCGCGGCGACTTGGTCGTGACCACGCACGTGGAGGAGCATCCGCTGTTTAAGCGTAAAGGTGCCGACGTGACCATGGAGGTACCGGTCTCGGTCTATGAGGCGGCGCTCGGCTGCACGGTGGACGTGCCGACGCCCGGCGGTGCGACGGTTCGTCTGAAGGTGCCCGCGGGTACCCAGACGGGCAAGAAGTTCCGCTTTAAGGAAATGGGGGCGCCCGATGTTAAGCACCGTGGCCGTACAGGCGCGCTGCTCGTCGAGATCAAGGTGCAGGTCCCCACGAACCTGTCCGATGACGAGCGCGATGCCATGACCAAGCTGCGCGAGGCCGACACGCGCGACTACCGCGAGAAGGTCAACCGTTACAAGGCAACGTACTAGGGCGGTCGTGGCGCACGCCCGCGCCCGCGGGCTTATGATGGACGATAACGAGACGGAAAGGGGTCAGGTAGCATGGCCGAGGACAATAGGAACAAACCGCTGTACATGATCAGCGTGGCGGCCGAGTTGACCGGCATGCACCCGCAGACTCTGCGCGTCTACGAGTCCAAGGGCCTGGTGAACCCCCAGCGCTCGGGCGGCAACACGCGTCTGTATTCGCGTGCCGATATCGAGCGCCTAGAGCTCATCAACCAGCTGACCGACGAGGGCATCAACCTTGCCGGCGTGGTGCGCATTCTCGATATGAAGGAGCGTGCCGAGGAGCGCGAGCGCGAGAACGAAAAGCTCCGCGCCCGTGTGCGCCAGCTCGAGGACGAGCTGCACGAATACAAGATGCAGAAGAAGATTACCGCCCTGGCCCCGCGCGACGGCTCGGTCAACCCCGAACAGGTCATGCGCAAGCTGCTGGGCGCCGGAGGGGATTTGTAGGTTCCGCCGTTCTAACGAACGGCGGACCGGTCGACGCTGCGCGCCGCCCAGAGCGACAATTTGTCATTCAAAAGGCAAGGCATGACCAGAAGGTCTATGCCTTGCCTTTTTCATGCCAACTTGTTCGCTCTGGACGCCGCTCGCTGTCCGTCCTCTACCTGCGGCGTTGCCTTGCTCCGGATGCGGTAGTCATTGGGGACGTTCTTAAATGACTAGTCAAAGGGGACACTCTTGCGGCACTTGGCAGTTGGGGACGCTCCTTTTGTGCCGGCACTTTGGGACACTCCTTGTCCAGAGAGTGATGCAAGGGGCTCGTTCTATGCTTTACTGAGATAAAGTGAACGTGTAGATTCGTAACCCACTCGCAACCGTTCTATGGCACGATATTGAACGAATGTATGCTATGCGCCCAAATCTTTTGGGCAGAGTGGGAGACAGTATGGTCAAGCTGTACGAGGACGGCATCTACCTGCGTAACGGCAGCGAGGTTGTGCCTGCGGCCGAGGCTGCCGAGCGCGGTATTACGCAGACACCCGAGGATGCCAAGCGCGGCACCATCGCGTATTCGATCCTCCAGGCACACAATACGTCCGGAGACCCCGAGGCGCTCAAGATTCGCTTTGACGCCATGGCGAGCCACGACATCACCTTTGTCGGCATCATCCAGACGGCGCGCGCCTCGGGCATGGAGCAGTTCCCGCTGCCCTACGTGCTCACCAACTGCCACAACTCGCTGTGCGCCGTGGGCGGCACCATCAACGAGGACGACCACGTCTTTGGTCTCTCGGCTGCCAAGAAGTACGGCGGCATCTTCGTCCCGCCGCACATCGCCGTCATCCACTCCTTTATGCGTGAGAATTTCGCCGGCTGTGGCAAGATGATCCTGGGCTCCGACTCGCACACCCGCTACGGCGCTCTGGGCACCATGGCCGTGGGCGAGGGCGGTGGCGAGCTGGCAAAGCAGCTGCTGCGCGACACCTACGATGTCGCCTACCCCGGCGTCGTTGCCATCTACCTCACAGGCGCCCCGCGCCCCGGCGTTGGCCCGCACGACGTGGCGCTCGCCATCATCCGTGCCGTCTTTGCCAAGGGTTACGTTAAGAACAAGGTTATGGAGTTCGTGGGCCCCGGCATCGCGAGCATGACGACTGACTATCGCAACGGCGTCGACGTCATGACCACCGAGACCACCTGCCTTTCCTCCATCTGGGCCACCGACGAGGACACACACGCGTTTTTGGCCATGCACGGCCGCGGCGACGACTACCGCGAGCTCAAGCCCGCCGATGTCGCCTACTACGACGGCTGCGTCGAGGTCGATCTGTCGAGCATCAAGCCCATGATCGCGCTGCCGTTCCATCCTTCCAACGGCTTTGAGATTGACGAGCTCAACGAGAACCTCGAGGACATCCTGCACGAGGTGGAGCTCGAGGCCGCCAAGATCGGCGAGGGCAAGACGCACTTTAGCCTGCTCGACAAGATCGTCGACGGCAAGCTGCACGTGCAGCAGGGCGTTATCGCCGGCTGCTCGGGCGGCAACTACGACTCCGTGGTCCAGGCTGCCCGCGTGCTCAAGGGCGCCAACACCGGCTGCGGCGAGTTCTCGCTGTCGGTCTATCCCACGAGCCAGCCCGTGGCACTCGAGCTTACACGCCGCGGCTACATCTACGACCTTATGGAGGCCGGCGCGATTGTGCGCACGGCGTTCTGCGGCCCGTGCTTCGGCGCCGGCGACACGCCCGCCAACAACGGCCTTTCGATCCGCCACACCACGCGCAACTTCCCCAACCGCGAGGGTTCCAAGCCGGGCAATGGCCAGCTGAGCGCCGTGGCCCTGATGGACGCTCGCTCCATTGCGGCGACGGCTGCCAACGGCGGCGTCCTGACGCCGGCGACCGACCTGCCCGAGGAGACTTGGGACGAGGCCTGCGAGTACACCTTTGACGACGCGCCGTACAAAAAGCGCGTGTATTGGGGCTTTGGCAAGGCGGAGCCTGCCGACGAACTGGTCGAGGGTCCCAACATCAAGCCGTGGCCCGCGATGGAGCCCCTCGGCGACGATATCCTGCTCAAGGTGTGCTCTAAGATCATGGACCCGGTCACCACGACTGACGAGCTCATTCCTTCGGGCGAGACGAGCTCCTTCCGCTCCAACCCGCTGGGCCTGGCAGAGTTTACGCTGAGCCGCCGCGACCCGGCCTACGTGGGCCGTTCCAAGGAGGTCGACGCCGTGGAGAAGCGCCGCGTGGCTGGCGAGTCCGCGGGTGACCTGGCAGCACTCGATGCCGAGCTTGCCGGCGTGTTTGAGGCGCTGGCCGGCGCGGGTGTCGCTGCCGACGCCAAGGCGACCGAGTACGGCTCCATGCTCTATGCCAAGAAGCCCGGTGACGGTTCCGCCCGCGAGCAGGCCGCGAGCTGCCAGCGCGTAATTGGCGGCCTGGCCAACATCGTCCACGAGTACGCCACCAAGCGCTATCGCTCCAACGTGATGAACTGGGGCATGGTGCCCTTCCAGATGGAGGCGGAGCCCAACTTTGAGGTGGGCGACTACGTCTTTGTGCCGGGTATCCGTGCCGCGCTCGACGGCGACCTGAAGGACATCGCCGCCTACGTGGTGCGCGCCGACGGTGCGGTCGAGCAGATTGAGCTCTACATTGCCGATATGACGGCAGAGGAGCGTGCCATCGTCAAGGCCGGCTGCTTGATCAACTACAACAAGTTCAAGGCCGCTGCCGAGTAACTCTGCTGTACGCCCCTGCCACACCTTTCCCTCGTGCTCACGCGCTTCGCGAGGGTCGCCCGAGGGAAAGGTGTGGCAGGGGCTACCGCGACGTTCTCGTTGGGTCTTGAGGGACGCTAAGAAATGGACTTGCTTGATGCCGCTCCTGTTATCGGGGCGGCTTCTTTTTTGTCGAAAACCGCCACAAAGGGGACAGGCACCTTTGTGGCGGTGGGGAACGAGCTCGATGTTGTTGTGATCGTTGAGCGGTATGTTAATGAGCGGCTCTACAGAATTTCATCCGGGTTGGCGGGTTTGGTTGTTTTGGGGATGCCGAGTTTGGATGACGCGAAATCGTCAACATTGTCCTTAATTCCGTCTTTGGTGTAGACGGTGACCATATAGGTGCTGTGTCCGAATTCGCCCTTGTCGCGTGTTGCCCAGGCATCCCAGTAGGCGGCCCTGTTTCGCCCTTTGATTTTTCCGACACGGCGGAGTTCTGTTCGCTTTAATTTCTGGTTGCTATAGATGGTTCGACCGGCCTCCTCGGTGAGCCCGCACTGTCCAAGCATCTTGTCGAGGACTTGGTTCATGTGGCGCTCATCGGTGTTTGGTGCGTAGTCGTAGGCAAGGCCGATGGAGTCGAGTGGCTGGTCGTCGATTAGATAGTTTAGCGCCTGAGGTCCAAGGCAGAAATAGGGGGAGCATCCGTCGATCTGACCGAGCAACGGTAACTTGGACTGCCAAAGTCCGGTGGGAATTGCATATTCGTAGAACACGCCACGGCAGACAAAGGAGAGCGAGGTGGCACGCGAGCCGGCGTCGATCATCCCGCAAAGATCGAAGGGCGAGGCGATACCAAAAGAAAAGGGCGTGATGACGATAAGGAAGAGCATCACGATGGGTATGGCGAGAATGGCGATGACGTTGCGACCGGTGGAATGAGACGGCTTCATATGCGCTCCTCGAGACAAAGATCTGTTGAGGATAGGCAGAAATGGATATGTTCAGAGAACAATTCAAGTTTAATCTCATGGCGCGAGATGGTCGACCGTTAGCGTCGAAAACCACCACAAAGGTGCCTGTCCCCCTTGTGGTGGTGAGGAGCACGCGGCTTCTTTTGGTAATAGTGCTGGCTGGCGATATCATTAGTGCAGGTGGCGAAGGCTTGCATTGTGAGGTGCTTTACTGTGAGAAGTCCTGCCCGTATTGGATTGATTGTTTTGGCGCTTGCGATCACCGTGGTTGGCATGGGTGCTGTCAGCATGGCGTTTCTACCTGCTGCGGTGACGGAGCCGGTGGTCAAGCCTGTGACTCAATCTGTCGAACTTCTGACCGGCGCCGCCAAGTCCGAGACCATTACCGTTGATTTTGATGAGCAACCGGCTGCGCTGGGCATTAGTAATTATCCAAGTATTCAGCTTGGGGCTATGCGCTATGCCACGGATTCTAGTCTGATCGACAGGGCGTCCGAGCTGCTCAGGGGCAAAACCTTTAAGCGCTGGTATGGATATGCGTCCTATCGGGCAAAAGCGAACGACATGGTTGGCGGATGCCACTCGTCCATCGAGTTGGACACCGCGAATGGCGCCAAGTTATGTGATGTCTCGTACGATCCTGGCTACGAGGGCAATGAGGGGCCGGGCATCTACATCTTGGACGGCGATGCCGCCTATGTCATGGAGGGCAACCAGGCCGAGCTCAACGATTTTATGGGTCAGTGCATTCAGGATGCCTATGAACAGACCTGCTTGCCCGACCCGCAGACTGCACGCGATAGTGGGTCTGCCCGTACATGGCTGTTCGAGGATGAGATGCCCTGGAACGCCGAATCGGGAAGCACGGGCTCGGCAAGTAAATAGAGGCTGCAACCACCACAAAGGTGCCTGTCCCCTTTGTGGTGGTTTGTATGTCGTGGGAACACTCAGAAAATCTTATATATAGAGACTTAGATTTGTGTATAAGATCGCGCAAAGCTGGCAACAATACTTCTCGAACAACGTGAAGCCGCCCCGTAGGGCGGCCGCCCCAAGAGAGGTGATTCCATGAGAATCGATAAGCTAGCAATGACGTCGCGCGAGGCGCTGCAGACCGCCATGAGCACGGCTGCCGACGCGCAGGCCGGCGCGGTAGAGCCGATTCACCTGCTGTCCGCCCTGCTCGGTGCCGGCGAGCGCAATATCTCCGTGATCATAGAGCGCATCGGTGCCGACCCGGCTCAGCTCGCACGCTCCACACAGGATGCCATCGACCACGCGCCCAAGGTTTCGGGCGAGGGCCAGCAGATGGGCCTGTCTAACGAGCTCGTCCGTGTCATCGAAAAGGCCGAGAAGAAGGCCACCAAGATGGGCGACAGCTTTGTAGTGACCGAGCATCTACTGATGGCACTTGCCGAGGACAAGGGCGAGGCGGGCCGCGTGCTGCGCGATGCCGGCGTGACCAAGGAGCGCATCGAGCAAGTCTACGAGGAGCTGCGCGGCGATGACCGCGTGACGTCTGCCGAGGATAAGACGCAGTTTGAGGCGCTAGAGCAGTACGGTCGCAACATCTGCGACCTCGCCCGCGCCGGCAAGCTCGACCCGGTCATCGGCCGTACCGACGAGATCCGTCGTACCATCCAGGTCCTGTCCCGCCGCACCAAGAACAACCCCGTGCTCATTGGCGAGCCGGGCGTCGGCAAGACGGCTATCGTCGAGGGCATCGCCCAGCGTATCGTGGCCGGCGACGTGCCGAGCACCCTGCGCGACCGCGACCTCATCGAGCTCGACATGAGCGCGCTGGTCGCCGGCGCCAAGTACCGCGGCGAGTTCGAGGACCGCTTGAAGTCCGTGCTCAAGGAGGTTCAAAAATCCGAAGGCAAGGTCATCCTGTTCATCGATGAGCTCCACACCATCGTGGGCGCGGGTGCCACCGAGGGCTCCATGGACGCCGGCAACATCCTCAAGCCTGCGCTCGCTCGTGGCGACCTGCATGCGATCGGCGCGACCACGCTTGACGAGTACCGCAAGTACATCGAGAAGGACGCGGCGCTCGCGCGTCGTTTCCAGACTGTGATGGTCTCCGAGCCTACCGTCGAGGACACCATCTCGATCCTGCGTGGCCTCAAGGAGAAGTACGAGATCTTCCACGGCGTGCATATCACCGATAGCGCGCTCGTGGCCGCCGCCGACCTCTCCGATCGCTACATCGCTGACCGCTTCCTGCCCGACAAGGCCATCGACCTGGTCGACGAGGCCGCAAGCCGCCTGCGCATGGAACTCGACAGCATGCCGGTCGAGATCGACGCCACCACGCGTCAGCTCACCCAGCTGCAGATCGAGGAGCAGGCGCTCATGAAGGAGACTGACGACGCCTCCAAGGAGCGTCTGGAGGCCCTGCGCCAGGAGATCGCCGAGGTCCAGGAAAAGCTCAACGTGCAAAAGGCCGGCTGGCTCAACCAAAAGAACGCCATCGACCACGTGCAGGAGCTCAAAGGGCAGCTCGACGAGGCCAGAAGCGAAGAGGAGCGCGCGACGCGCAACGGCGATCTGGGCCGTGCGTCCGAGCTGCGCTACTCCGTGATTCCGGGTCTGCAGCAGCAGATTCAGGATTCCGAGGCCGCGCTCGAGGCACAAAAGCAGCAGGACGGCGAGGGCCTCAACGAACAGGTGACCTCCGATGAGATCGCCGAGGTCGTGAGTGCCTGGACCGGCGTGCCCGTGTCCAAGATGATGCAGGGCGAGCTCGACAAGTTGAAGGGCTTGGAGGGCGAGCTGCATAAGCGCGTCATCGGCCAGGACGAGGCCGTCTCCGCCGTGGCCGCGGCCGTGCGCCGTAGCCGTGCGGGTCTCTCCGATCCGGACAAGCCCATCGGCAGCTTCTTCTTCCTGGGCCCCACCGGCGTGGGCAAGACTGAGCTTGCCAAGGCGCTGGCCGAGTGCCTGTTCGATGACGAGCGCGCGCTCGTGCGTATCGACATGTCCGAATACATGGAGAAGTTCAGCGTCCAGCGTCTGATCGGTGCGCCTCCGGGATACGTTGGCTACGACGAGGGCGGCCAGCTCACCGAGGCCGTGCGCCGTCGTCCGTACTCCGTGATCTTGCTCGACGAGATGGAGAAGGCCCATCCGGATGTCTTTAACGTGCTGTTGCAGGTGCTTGATGACGGCCGTCTGACCGATGGCCAGGGTCGCCAGGTGTCCTTCAAGAACACGATTATCATCATGACGTCCAACGTGGGCTCCAAAGCCATCGCCGATCTGTCCGGTAAGGACGAGGAGGAGATGCGCCATCAGGTCGACGCCGCCATGGCTCAGACCTTCCGCCCCGAATTCCTCAACCGTATCGACGATATTGTGGTGTTCCATCCGCTCGGCATGGCGCAGATCGAGAAGATCGTCGACATCCAGCTTGCCGACGTCCGCGCACGCCTGGCCAAGGAGCGCATGACGCTTGCCATCACCCCGGCGGCCAAGCAGATGCTCGCCGTGGGCGGCCTGGACCCCGTGTTCGGTGCCCGTCCGCTCAAGCGCCTGGTCCAGCGCGAGGTCGTGGACGCCATCGCCGCCGCCATCATCGACGGCACGGTGCGCGAGGGCGATCAGGTGACGGTCGATGTCGACAAGGACGGCGGCTTTACCGTCGTGTGCGACAACACGCCGGCGGCCACCTACGAGGTTCCCGACGCCGAGTAGATTTTGGGCCATGCCTTAAAATCTGTCAGTCGTCTCTAAACGCCAAGGGCGGCGGATCCAATTGGGTCCGCCGCCCTTTTTCGTGCGACAATCGATGATGTTGAACACGATTGCATGGCAAGGAGATATGCAGATGAAAGACGAGAACAAGACGAACGCACCGGCGGCTGAGATAGCGTCCGCCGCACCAAGGCCCGCGCCGAAACCGGCGCCCAAGCCGCGCGACCCCTACATCCGTGCCGAGAACGAGGACGATGACGGCTACGATCCCTACAGCGATCGCCGCCCCGAGCGTGAGCCGATGTTCGAAGCCGATCCGTGGCGCTGAGTGCCACCCAAAAGGCCACCAATAAGTTGCGGTGAAATAGGGACTGTTTTGCGGTTTGACCAGCAAAAACAGTCCCTATTTCACCGCAACTGCGTTAGGGATTTTTCTGCAGGGGAGGGCAGTCAAAAAAGCCCCGTCCCAAATTGACTGCTCGGGGAGTCGCATTCGAGCTCGGTTGTCCTCTTAGCCACTCGATATCCTTCGGAGCAATAACGGTGATAAAACTTGCTTAAGTGCTAATCAAACTACACACAATCTTGCTCTCTAGCTAATCAAGAATCAGTATAATTTTGATTAGCTAGAGAGCAAGATTGGAGAATCATGGCATTCAACGACTTGATCGCCCAGAAAATAAAGGACTTTGAACAGCAGGGGGTTCCGCAGGTCTTTGAGCGAGACCTTGATCTAGGAAACCCACAGGAGCCAAAGCGCGACAACATCGTAAATGTGATTGTGGGAGCCCGCCGTTGTGGAAAGACGTATCGCCTGTATCAGGAGATGCAGCGGCTTCAGGGCCGGGGCGTCGAGCTTGACCGGATGCTTTACTTTAATTTTGAGGACGAGCGCTTGCGCCCGTATGAGTCATCGCTGCTGGCGGACGTGCTCGACACGTTCTATGCGCTGTATCCTGCTGCTCGAACCGAGGGCGCTTACATTTTCTTTGACGAGATCCAGGAAATTCCCGAATGGGGTGCGTTTCTGCGGCGTGTAGTCGATACGGAGAAAGCGACCGTCTATGTGACGGGATCTTCTTCTAAGATGCTGTCCTCAGAGCTTAAGAGCGAGTTCAGGGGTCGTTCTCTTATACGGGAGCTTTTTCCGTTGAGTTTTTCGGAATACGTTCGGTATAAGACGGGGAGCGTTTTCGAGCCAGATGCGACCTTTTCCCCAAGCGATGCAGCGCTGCTTCGACATCATCTGATCGGATATCTTGAACGAGGGGGATTCATCGCGACGCTTGAGCAGACGCCCGCAGACGCGATTCAGCTGCTACAGGAATATGCTTCGCGAACGGTCGCTATGGACGTCATTGAGCGTTACGACGTCAAGAACCCTCGCCTGGCATCGCTGTTCCTAGCGCGGTGTATGGCATCTTCGGGACGAGAGCTGTCGGTGAACAAAGTGTACAACGAGTTCAAGAGCAGGCAGATACCCGTCAGTCGTAATTCGCTCAGCGACTTACTTGAGTATTATGAGGACGCCTACCTGCTGTTCTCCGTGCCGGAGTTCACGCGTTCACTGGCAAATAACATGCGGTCTGCGTCTAAGGTCTACGCTGTCGACCCTGCGATGTTTGGAGCATTCTCTCCCGCATCGGCATTGGACCAGGGCCAGAGGCTCGAGACCGCAGTGTTCAATGCGCTAAGAAGAAGGACTCCCGCGGTGAGGACCGGCTCGGTCTGCCGCCTGCTGATCAAAGAGAAGAGCAAAAGCCATGAGGTGGACTTTGTGGCTGGGGACGCACTTCTCATGCGGGCTTATAGCCTGATTCAGGTGAGTGTGGATATGGCAAGTGAGAAAACGCGCGAGCGCGAAATTGCCGCGCTTGATGCCTCGATGGCCCAGTTCGATCTTGGCGAGTCGGCAATCGTTACCATGGATGAGCAGGCCGATATTCCATGCGAACACGGTGTGGTACACGTTGTGCCCGCATGGAAGTGGCTCCTTGCCTAATCATCTACGGATCGTGGGGCCAGGACCTCCTGGTCCCTTCATCACGGTTGGGGAGCACCATGATGCGCCCGGCTAGTCCTGGGCTTTGATGCTCGGCATCAGAATCTGGGCGAGGTAGTCGCATTCGAGCTTGGTGGCAGCGTCGGCCTTGCCGTCTTTGCCGACCAGCACGTTCTTGATCTGACTATAGGTGTAGCGGTTGCCGGTCGTGAGCTCGACAAGCTCAACTGCAGTGTCCATGGGGTAGGTCGATACGGGGTCTTGCGTGCGTCCGTTGATGGTCTGGGGCACCACGTACGGATAGACGGGGCCGCTGGCGTAGACGGTGTAGCCGTTGCCGAGGTTTGCCGCACCCAAAACCGCATCGCCCTCATCGGGCGTAAAGCTCTCGCCGTCGCGCACCGCGACGAGCGTCACGAGCGGCGTGTTGGTGTCGCCGTCCAGATAAATGCACAGCGTGCTGCCGTTTTGCCAGGTTGCGACCTTGCCGTACCACTCAACCGGAATATCGAGCTGATACAGGTCCGTTGCCTTATGTCGAGCATCGGCGTCGCGGGCCGCCTGTGCCTCGCGGGAGCTCACGGCGTTGACGGCGGCGTCACGGCGCGCGGTTGCCGCCTGCTGGAGCACCTTTGCGACCGCGGCGGAGTTCACCCCGCCTTCCTCGGCATACTTGGCGGCGGCATCGATCTGGTCGTCAGTCACTGTGTCGGCCGAAGGCACCTTGAGCTTAAAGGTGGTCTGGGCACTCAAATCCTGCCCATCGCTCTTAATGGTGACCTGCGCCTTGGTGGTCGGCACGGTGTAAATGGTACCGTCGGCTGCGATGGGGGACCCAGCGATGGAGAGCGTATAGTCGCCGGGCAGCAGCTTAATGCCGCGACCGTGTTCGTCAACGTAGAGCGTTTCGCTCACGGAAGAACCGTCGGAATCCTGGCCGCTCACCTGCACGGGAATCTTGGAACCAGTTGAGCAGTCGAGCCCTGCGGCATGCACGCCAATCTGCACCGACATCATCGTGTGCGCACTGGCGGCGACAGCGGCAGCCTGCTCTTGCTGATATCCGTTCCAGGCAGCATAGCCTGCGCCGCCGGCGACGAGCGCGACGGCCACAACGCCGGCAACCATCAGGTTGCGGCGCTTGGGCGATATCTTGCGGTGACGGGCCTCGGCCTCATGTGCCGAAGGAACAGACGGTAGGGGGATATCGCCCATGGCGATGGTCTCGTCCACGGCAGGCGCGGAGCCCAGGCCAGGGAGCTCGCGGGTCAGCGAATCTTCGGCCGGCAAGTTGTCGAGCAGGATGGTTTCTTCGCTCGTGTCGGATTCGGGCTGGTCGTCGGCCCTGCTATCGTCCTCTTCGGCTTCGGCTTCGGC
>CABRIC010000018.1 GCA_902470905.1 uncultured Collinsella sp.
AAGACGCCGCCGGCCGATTCCACCGGCGTGTTCCATATTCTTGAGCACTCGGTGCTGTGCGGATCGGCTAAGTTCCCCGTCAAGGAGCCGTTTGTCGATCTGATCAAGAGCTCCATGCAGACGTTTCTCAACGCCATGACCTACCCCGACAAGACCATCTACCCCGTTGCCACCACCAACGAGCAGGATCTGTACAACCTGATGGACGTGTACCTGGACGCGGTGTTCAACCCGGCCATCTATACCAAGCCCACCATTTTTGAGCAGGAGGGCTGGCACTACGAACTGGACCTGCCGGAGAGCGTCGAGGGCGAGGGCGACGGCGGCTCCGCGAGCCTGCGCGAGGGCACGCTGCGCTATAACGGCGTGGTGTTCAACGAGATGAAGGGTGCGCTGTCCGACCCCATGAGTGTGCTGGACGACGCCGTCAACGCCGCGCTCTACCCCGACACCGCCTATGCACACGAGAGCGGTGGCGACCCGCGCGCGATTCCCGCGCTCACCTACGAGCAGTTCCTGGACACGCACGCGCGCCACTACAATCCTTCCAACTCTTATATAACGCTCTACGGCGACCTGGACGTGGACCGCGCCCTGGCCTTTTTGGACGAGCGCTATCTGTCGCAGCCGAGTGCCGCGAGCCGCCGCATAGACGCTGCCGTCGCCGCCGGCGAGGACCCGTCCACGATGGCGCCCAATCCGCTGGGCGTGCAGGCGCCCGTGACCTGCGAGTACAAGCGCGTTGAGATGGCTACCACGCCCGAGAACGCCCTGGTGGGCCTGGGTCTTGTGCTGGGCAGCGCGCTCGACCGCAAACGCACGATCGCAGCAGATATCCTGTTTGAGGCACTGCTGGGCTCCAACGAAGCGCCAGTTAAGAAGGCCATTCTGGCCGCCGGCATGGGCGGCAACGTGGTGAGCTACACCGCGGCCGAGAGCCTGCAGCCCTACGAGCTCATCATGCTGCAAAACGCACAGCCCGGCGTGGCGCGCGAGCTGCGCCGCGTGTTCCAGGACGCCTGCCGCGACCTATGCGAGCATGGCGTTCCGCGCGAGCGCCTGGAAGCCATCATCAGCAGCAACGAATACGACCTGCGTCAGCGCGACTACGGCATCGCCGACGGCGTGGCCATTGCGTGCGACGCGCTGAGCACGTGGCTCTACGATGACGACGCCGCGACGCTGGCGCTCAAGTACGGCCCGGTGTACGAGGAGCTGCGCAGCGAGCTGGACGGCAGCTATTTTGAGGACCTGCTGCGCGAGCTGGTGCTGGAAAACGACCACATGGCACTGGTCGAGCTGGTGCCGGTGGACGCCGCCGAGGGTTCGGAGGGTGCCGAAGCCGCCGAGCTGGCAGCCAAGCGCGATGCCATGACCGATGCCGAGCTGGCCGACGTGGTCGAGCGCACGGCCGCGCTGCGTGCCGCGCAGGAGGCAGAAGACACGCCCGAGGCCAAGGCCACGCTGCCGCGCCTGCGCGTGTCCGACATTGGCGAGGCGCGCCCCGAGCCGCCGCTGGTCGTAGACACGACCACGCCCATCCCCTGCCTGCGCCACGACATCCCCACCAACCGTCTGGCCTACGCCATGCAGTATTTCGACCTGAGCTGCGTCACGTTTGAGGACCTGCCCTATGTGACACTGCTCTGCCGTCTGCTTAAGCAGCTGCCCACGCGCGAGCACTCGGCCGAGGAACTCGACAACTTGCTCGCTGGCAAGCTCGGCTTTTTGAGCTTTACGACCGAAGTCATGACGCAGCCCGAAGTAGACGGCGTGCGCCCCTACCTGCTGGTGAGCGCCGGCGCCCTGTCCGAGAAGATCGATGCACTGGCGAGTCTGCCGCGCGAGGTATGGTCGAGCACGCTTTTGGCAGACGCCGACGCCGACCGCATGCGCGACGTGCTCACGCAAATTCGCATTGGGCTTGAGCAGGGCTTTATCAACAACGGCCACTCGGCGGCGCTCGGTCGCGCGATGAGCTACAGCTCGCCTTCGGCCGTGGTGCGTGAGCAGCTCTCGGGCGTAGACTTCTACCTGTTCCTGCGCGATTTGCTCGAGCACTTTGACGAGCGCGTGGACGGGCTGCGTACCAAGCTTGCCGAGCTGGCAGGCCGCATCTTTGTGGCCGACGGCTGCATGGCGAGCTTTACCGGCAGCGACGAGGACTTTGACGCGTACTGGGATGCCGCGGGTGACCTGGGGCTGGGTGCGGGCGATGGTGCCGACCGCGGCGCGCTCGCGGTGCCGACGCCGTGCGACCGCCACGAGGCTTTCGTGATCCCCAGCGACATCTGCTTTGCCGCGCGTGCGTGCGATCCGCGTCGCCTGGGCATTGACGTGACAGGCGCTTGGGCCGTGGCTGCCAACGCGCTCTCCTACGATTACCTGTGGAACGAGATTCGCGTGAAGGGCGGTGCGTACGGCTGCGGATTCCGCGCAGCCGGCGAGCGCCAGACGGCGTTCTACACCTACCGCGACCCGGCGATCGATCCTTCGATTGAGCGCGTGGCGCGCGCGGGCGCATGGCTTGGCAGCTTTGAGCCCGACGAGGCCGCCTTTGAGGGCTTTATTGTGAGCTGCGTGAGCGGCATGGACGCGCCGGTGAAGCCGTACGCGCTCACCAAGTGCCGCAACACGACCTACCTGGCCGGGCTCGATCCGCATGCGCGCGAGGAGCGTCGCGCCCAGATGCTCGCCGCCACGCCCGGTGAGCTGCGCTCGCTCGGCGCCGACGTGACGCGCATCGCAGCCGAGTCGCCCACCTGCGTCTTTGGCGGCCGAGACGTCATCGCCAAGAGCAACGTCGGCTTTAACGTCATCGACCTGCTGGGCTAATGCACAAAGGTAGATTTTTAGGACATGCCTGAAAATCTACCTTTTTCTGCGGCTTGGGCGAGGCGGCGCAGCCCACCGCGGCGGTTTGTCTCGATCTGTAACATCTAGACGGCAATATCGGCTCCAGATGTTACAGATCGAGACGTTTCCAGACGACGCCGACCTTTTGTCTCAATCTGTAACAACTAGGTCCAATTTTGCCGAGTTACTGTTACAGATCGAGACAAACCGCCGCAGACGCCCATCACAGCACAGATAAAACCCGCCAAAATAAACCTGTCCCTTTTTGGCAAGTTTGCTAGAGGAGGTTGGGATGGACAAGGCTGAGTTGCGGCGGGCGGTGATTGCTCGGCGCGATGCTCTTGATTTGGACTTGCGGGCAGCGAAGTCTGCCGTTATCTGTGCGCGGCTTGTTGAGCGACTGGGTCGCTCGGATTCCGCGGCACCGCACACCGTTGCCGTCTATGCCGCGATGGGTTCCGAAGTCGACTCAGCCGCGTTAACCGCAGCGGCCGCCAAACGCGACTGGCGCGTGGCCTATCCGTGCATGCTCTCGGCAGCCGAAGCCACAGCTTGTGGCCAGCGCATGTGCATGCGGGCAGTTGCTGTCGACGATGCGTCCGCGGCTCCGTTTATCGCCCACCCCACGCGGGCCTTCACGGCCATGGACATCGACAGCGATCGCTTCCCTATCGTGCCTGCCGATGTTCTCGACATGATTATCGTGCCGCTCGTGGCCTTCGACCAAACCGGCGCGCGCCTGGGCTACGGCGGCGGTTGCTACGACCGCTACCTACCCACGCTTTCGGCCACATGTCAGATCATCGGCATCGCCTTTGACGAACAGCGCGTCGGCCACGTTCCCACCGACGCCCACGACCTGCCGCTGCCCCACATCGTCAGCGCCTAACCGCCGTCACATCAGCCACGGCCACAGTCGCAGCCTAGTGCTCCTCGCCGGCGCGGGCCAGGTCGTAGGGCGTGGTCTGGTAAACGTAGTAGTTGAGCCAGTTGGTGTAGAGCAACTGAGCTTGGCTGCGCCAGACGTTGCGCGGCTCGGCCGTGGGGTCGTCATTCGGGAAGTAATGCGCCGGAACCTGGGGGTTGAGCCCGCGCTTCACGTCGCGCTCGTACTCCAGGCGCAACGTGTCGGTATCGTACTCGGGATGGCCAAAGACAAAGAAGCGACGGCTGTCGGTCGACTTGACGATGTACAGGCCCACCTCGTCAGACACGGCCACGACCTCAAGCTGCGGCTCGGCCTCTACGTCCTCGCGGCGCACATCGGTGTTGCGCGAATGCACGGCATAGAAACGGTCGTCAAAGCCGCGGACCAGCGGGCTTTGCGGCTTCACCAGATAATGCTCGAACACGCCACTCGCCTTTGCCGGCAGGTCGTACTTCTGGATACCGTAATGATGGTAGAGCCCCGCCTGCGCGCCCCAACAAATGTGCAGCGTAGAGTGCACGTGCGTGGTGGACCAATCCATGATCTGGCAGAGCTCGGGCCAGTAGTCGACCTCTTCGAACGGCATCTGCTCCACCGGCGCGCCCGTGATGATCAGGCCGTCGTAGTGGATGTCGCGGATGTCGTCGAACGTGCGGTAGAACGTCTCCAGGTGGCCGGCGCTCACGTGCGTGGCCTCGTGCGTTTTGGTACGCAGCAGATCCACCTCCACCTGCAGCGGCGTGTTGGAGAGCTTGCGCATGATCTGCGTCTCGGTGGCGATCTTGGTGGGCATGAGGTTGAGGATGAGCACGCGCAGCGGACGAATGTCCTGGTGCAGCGCGCGGTACTCGGTCATGACAAAGATGTTCTCGCTCTCGAGCTGCGCGGCGGCAGGGAGGGCGTCGGGAATGCGAATGGGCATGGATGCTCCTTACGAGTCAGTTGCAGCTATGGTACAACGACCGGCCCCATCCGCGCGAGCACATCGCCCAGCGATGCCGTCAGCGGCCCAAATCACTCCAAAAGTAGAGATTAAGGCATGTCCAAAAATCTACGGCGCTTTAGCCTAGCAAAGTGGCAGCAGGACGATACAATGGTTCGACGCGAAAAACTCGGCCGAAAGGATACGTATATGTACCAGACGCGTAAGATCGGTGTGGTCGGCCAGGGCCACGTAGGAGCACATGTCGCCAACAGCCTGCTCATGCAGGGCATTGCCGATGAGCTGTACCTGTGCGATATCAACGAGGCCAAGGTGACGTCCGAGGTCCAGGACCTGCGCGACTCCCTTTCGTTTGTCCCGTACAACACCAAGATCGTCAACTGCTATGACCACTACGAGGAGCTAGCCTGCTGCGACGTCATCGTCAACGCCGCCGGCAAGGTCGCGCTGGCCGCCGGCAACCGCGACGGCGAGCTGTTCTTTACCACCGACGCCGCCCGCACCTTTGCCAAGCGCATCGTCGACGCCGGCTTTGACGGCATCTTCGTGAGCATCTCCAACCCCTGCGACGTCGTGTGCACCGAGCTGTGGCATCTGACCGGCTACGATCCCAAGAAGATTATCGGCTCGGGCTGCGGCCTGGACTCTGCCCGCCTGCGTACCGAGATCTCCAAGAAGGTCGGCGTGAGCCCCAAGTCCATCGACGCCTACATGATCGGCGAGCATGGCTTTAGCCAGCTGGCAGCCTTTAAGGCCGCAACCATCGCCGGCAAGAGCCTTAACGAACTTCAGGCCGAGAACCCCGACAAGTATGCCTTCGACCACATGGAGGTCGAGGAGCTCGCACGCAAGGGCGGCTATGTGACCTACCAGGGCAAGCAGTGCACCGAGTACGCCGTCGCCAACTCCGCCGCGCGCGTCTGCGCCGCTGTGTTGCACAACGAGCACGCCGTGCTTTCGGCATCCACGCTCATGACCGGCCAGTATGGCGAGGAGGGTATCTTTACCTCCCTGCCGTGCGTGATCGGCGCCGAGGGCGTCGAGGAGGTCTACACGCTGGACCTTTCCGAGCACGAGCTCGAGGGCTTCCACAAGAGCTGCCAGCACATCCGCGACAACATCGCCCAGCTCGATTGGTGGGATACCGAGGCCTACGACGCCAAGTAAGCCGCTGGCTGCCGCAACCTTGCGAATCTATGCGCGATACTAAGCGGGCCGCGCCGGAAACCCACCGGCGCGGCCCGCTTTTTACGCACGCTGTTCGCTTGCGAATCGAAGGTGAATGCTTTTCCCGTTACCTAGTACTGCTCGATGCCCATGTAGCGACGAATCTCAGGGCTGTGGTCGAACACCTTTCCGCGGGCGGCGCGCAGCTCGCAGCTCATGTTGTAGAAGAAAATCGGCTCCAGGAACGAACGCACGCTGGCAGGCACCTCGCCCACGCCGTACTCGAGCGCATCGAGCACCATGACCGTGTCGGTGTGCGTGTTGAGGAACGCCAGCGCACGCTCCTCCATGGGGCGGCACTCGCCCGATCCGAGCTGCACAAAGTAGAACACGCCGGGCTCGGTGGCCTCAAACGGGCCGTGGAAGTACTCGCCGGAGTGGATGTAGCAGCAGTGCTGCCACTGCATCTCCATGAGCGAGCAGATGGCCATGGCGTAGGTCTGGCTAAAGTTGGGGCCGGAACCCAGGATATAGAAGAACTTATGCTGCTGGCAGAGCTCGGCAAAGCGATCGCCCAGCTCGGCGTTGACTTTCTCGCGGGCAGCGGGCAGCAGGGCATCCATCTGCTTAAGGCCGGCGTACATGTCGGCAAGCGCCTCGTAACCCTCCTGCCGGTCGAGCAGTTCGGCGGCGATCAGAGCGCCGATGCCCTGCGGTACCTCGGCCTGCGGCACGCCTTCGCCCCACGGATAGACCCAGGTGGTCCACTTGCCGTTATCGATCTTGGAGCCCTCGCAGTCGGTGAGGGCAACGACCTCGGCGCCGGCTGCCAGCGCCATCTCGCAGCCGTCGACGACCTCCTGCGTGTTGCCGCTGTGGCTGCATGCGACGATGAGCGACTTCTCGCCAAGACTCTTGGGGGCCATCAGGCAAAACTCGCGTGCCGTGTAGACCGTCGAGGTAAACGTGGTGGCCTCGCGCTTGAGCAGCTCGTTGGCCGGCATCAGGTCGATCATCGAACCGCCACAGGCGATCCAAAATACGTTCTCGATCTTGCCCTTGCGCTCGATAATTTCCTGAATCAGATCGTGTGCGTTCATGGTGATGCTCCTCCTTGTGTGGCGGTTTTGAACGACGGCGCTCGTACCTGCGGTCGTTCTATGTTGTCCTATTTATAGCACGCACGACGACACCCGTGAAGTCATTTCACCAAACTTGTTCTATATTGTTCTATCTGTGGACGTTAGATGTCGAACACGTAGCGCGATCCCACGATCTTTTGGCGCCCGAGCAGCAGAGGGCGCTCGTCCGCATCGGTAAAGTACGCCTCCATATAAAACAGCGGCTCGCCAACCGGCACCTCCAGCAGCGGGGCCGCCTGAGCATCGGCAAGCGCAATCTCCACCGTACAGGGGTCGGACTTGAGCGGCGCGCGGCCCGAATGCTCGGCAACAAGCGCAAAGATGGAATTGTCCGTGAGGTCCTTGTCGGCAAGCGTCTGCAGATAGGGATGGTCGGCCAGCACAAAGGCGTTGTTCTCGAGCATGACGGGCACGCCATCTGCCGTGCGCACGCGCTCGACAACGATGAGCTCGCAGCCGGGTTCCACCCCAAAAAACGCCGCGTCCTCGCGCGTCGCCGCAACCACCGTGCGCGACACCAGGCGTGCTCCGGCCACCATGTCGTTGGCAGCGCAACCCTCGGAAAAGCTCTGAACGTCACCCTTCTGGACAATCTTGCGCTTGAGCTTGGGCGCGCACACAAACGTGCCCCTCCCCTGCTGGCGGTTGAGATACCCCGCGCGCGACAGCTCCTCGATGGCGCGGCGCACGGTGACGCGCCCCACGCCGTAAGACTTCGCGAGCTCCATCTCGGAAGGAATGCGCGAGCCGGATGCGTACACGCCACGCGCGATCTCGCCCTTTAGGTCGTCCATAACCTGCTGGTACAGCGGCACGGCGGACACCTCAGTGCGCTCGGTTTTATCGTCGGATGTCATCGTTATGCTCCATTCCGTGCATACTCGGACTCAAACTCTTCAATCGCCGCCATAAACTGCTCGCCAAAGGCGTCGGCCTTTTTCTCGCCGATGCCGTTGACCTGGATAAGCTCGTCGCGTGTCTGAGGGCGCAGACGGCACAGGCCGCGCAGGGCCTTGTCGGAGAAGACCATGTACGGCGCCATCTCCAGCTCGGTCGAAATCTCCTTGCGCAGGGCACGCAGGCGCTCGAACAGCTCGGCATCGTCGCCAACACGCGGGCGCTGATCCAGCTCGGCCTCCTCGCGCAGCAGATCGACGGCGCGGCGGGCGCGGGCCGAGGCCTTGCGCTTGGACGCACGACGCTTAACGGTAAAGGCGAACGCCTCATCCTCGACCTCGACGGCACGCGGACCCAGCCCCACGACCGGGTACTGCCCCTGCGAGGTGGCCAGATAACCGCGGCCGCACAGCTGGCCGATGATGTCCTTGATGCGCCCGACCGATTCGCTCGACAGCTCACCGTAGCCGCGGTCCTCGTCCAGATGCATCTGGCGAATGCGCTCGGTGTTGCCGCCGTGGAGCACGTCGGCGATCAGCGACTTGCCAAAGCGCATGGGACGCGTGGCCACGTAGCGCACGGCGGCGCGGGCCATATCGGTGACGTCCTCGACCTCGAACTGCGTGAGGCAGTTGCTGCAGTTGCCGCAGCCCTCGGCGTCATCCGTGGCGGTGGCGCCCGCACCAGCCGCAGCAGCATGCTCGGCCGCGGCCTCGTCGCCAAAGTAGCGCAGCATGTATTCGCGCAGGCAGCCGGTAGTATTGCAGTAGCCCTCCATCTGGCTGAGCAGGCGGTAGCGGTTCTGGAGCGCCCATGCGCGCTGCTCGTCGTCGAGCGCCTCATCGGCAGCATCGCCGCGGTCGATCAGAAAGCGACGCATGCGAAAATCGTTGCCGTTCCACAGCAGGTGGCAGCTGGCCGGGTCGCCATCGCGGCCGGCTCGACCCGCCTCCTGGTAGTAGGCCTCGATGCTCTCGGGCACGTTGTTGTGGATCACGTAGCGCACGTTGGGCTTGTCGATGCCCATACCAAAGGCGTTGGTGGCAACCATCACCTGGATATCGTCGTCGATAAAGGCGCGCTGGCTTTGCCGGCGGGCGTCGTTGCCCATGCCGGCATGGTAGCGGCCAACGCGAATGCCGCTGGGGCCCAGTGCCTCGGCAAGCTCGCCTGCCAGCGCATCGACCGTCTTGCGGGTCGAGCAATACACGATGCCGCTCTCGCTCGAATGCGCGATCACGTAGTCACGCACCCACGCGGCCTTGGCCTTGTCGCCCATCTCCTCGCAGCCAAAGTAGAGGTTCTTGCGATCGAAGCCCGTCACCACCGTCGCGGGGTTTTGCAGGCCGAGCATCTGCTGAATATCCGCGCGCACGCGCTCGGTCGCCGTAGCGGTAAACGCCGCCACGATGGGGCGCTGCGGCAGGGAATCGATGAACTCACGAATCTGCAGATAGGCGGGGCGGAAATCCTGGCCCCATTGGCTCACGCAGTGGGCCTCGTCAATGGCCACGAGCGGCACGCCAATGCCGCCGTCCGCCGCGGCCTCCCGCGCAAAGGCCAAAAAACGCGGCTCGAGCAAGCGCTCGGGCGCCACGTACATAAGCTGGTAGCGGCCCTCGCGCGCCCGCTTGAGCACGGTGTTTTGCTGGGCTGGAGTAAGGCTGGAGTTGAGATAGCTGGGTCGCGCACCCGCCGCGAGCAACGCACGGGTCTGGTCCTCCATAAGCGACAGCAGCGGACTCACCACAAAGGTGATGCCGGGCAGCATGAGCGCGGGCACCTGGTAGCAAATGGACTTGCCGGCGCCCGTGGGCATAACGCCCAGCGCATCGCGACCGGCAAGGATCGCATCGACCATGCGGTCCTGCCCCGGGCGAAACGAGGTGTAGCCAAAATAGGCGCCGAGCGTGTCGAGCGCCATCTGCTGCATGCTATCGGTCATGGTTTCCTAACGTTCAAGTCATCTGCCGCCGATTATACGCCGCCACGCGGACCGGTGCCGCGCGGCTGCCGGCCACGGGCGATGCAATCCAAGGCGAACGAACGTGGATTTTTGGACACTTTCCTGATGAGCGTGGATAATCTCCCACTTTAAGCCCGTCACCAAGCCAAAAACGGGAGATTTTCCACGCTCATTCTTCGGGTAGTCGATGTTTTGGCAATGTCAGCGAAAGCCCGCCAGAGCGAGCAAGGTGCCTTGAAACGAGGCGGCATTGACCTTCTGGTCATGCTGCCGAAGTTGAAAGGCAGATTGCCGCTCTGGCGGGCTTGCAGCGTCAACTGGTTACGCGGGTTGGTAAACCCGCGTAACCAGAGCTACATAACCATGACGTAGCGCGATCCCACGTAGTACTGCTTACCCATCAGGACCGGTTCGCCATTGGGACCGATAAAGCCGGCGCGCAGGTTGAGCAGCGGATCGTGCGGAGCGATGCCCAGCTCGGCCGCCTGCTCAGCGCTGGCGCGAACGGCCTCGACCGTGCGGTAGCCAACCGAGACAATCGGCGTTCCGCCAACACGCTCGACCTCGGCAAAAATCGACTTGTCCTCAAGATCGGCCGTCAACAGCTCACGGTAGGCGTCAAACGGCACAAAGATGTTCTCCTCAAAGATGGGCTCGCCGTCGGCTGTACGCACGCGCTTGATATGCAGCAGCAGCGCGTCCTTTTGCAGGCCAAAGAACTCCATCTCGTTTTGACGTGCCGGCACAATCTGGCGATCGACCACATGCGCGCCCGCCTTCATGCCGTTGCTGGCACACAGCGCGGTAAACGTCTGCAACGTCGAGGCGTGAAACTGGCGATTGATGTGCGGCGTGGAGACAAAGGTACCACGGCCCTGCTGCTTAACCAGGTAGCCATCGGAGCACAGCTCCTCGACGGCGCGGCGCACCGTAATGCGGCTCACGTCGTACTGCTCGGCTAGCTCAAGCTCGGACGGAATACGCTCCTTGGGTGCATAAACACCTTTCTCGATCGCATCCTTGATTTCATCGTAAATCTGCTGGTAAAGCGGTGCATTTTTGGGCGCGGGCATATCTGATCACTCTTATCGGAATATCGAAATAACTAATACGTATATAACGTCTAGTTTCATGTTACCTCATATTGATAAAACGATACACCCTCCCTACCAAAAAGCGACAGCTTCATTTTGGTAGGTTTTATCTGGGCAAACGAGAGCCTCCCGAAAGCAGCGAGGCTTTCGGGAGGCTCAAGCGGACAGGATTGCGCCAGGCCGGCAAAATGCCAAAACCCTACTTGCCGTCGTCCTGCTGCAGGCTGTCCTGCTCGCTGAGGCGCGCCTGCCTGCTGGCCATGCGTGCGGGCTTGTCGGGATCGGGAACGGCCGTGGGCATGGGCTCGTCGACATGACCGCCCCACCAGCCGCCCACAAAGTTGAGCGTGTGGAACACGTTGATCACGGCCCCGGGATCAATGTCGCACACCAGCTTGATAATGTCCTGGCTCTCGTAGGTCGATACAACGGCGTGCAGCAGGTACATCTTCTCGCGGCTGTATCCGCCAATGACCTCGGCACAGCTAATGCCATGCTGAAAATGGTCAACATAGGCGGTCATGACCTCGTCTGCCTTGCGCGTCGTGATTTGCAGCGTCACGCGGTCGTAGCGACGATAGAAACTGTCGATGGTCTTGGTCGAAATAAACTGGAACACGATGGAGTACGCCGCCTTGTCCCAGCCAAACATAAAGCCAAAGATCGCCAGGATAAAGCAGTTGAAACCAAAGATGACGCCCCAGATGGTCTTGCCCGTGTGGTTGGAGACCCACAGCGCGATAAAGTCGGTGCCGCCGGTGGATGCGCCGGACTTAAGCGCGATGGCAGCGCCCAGGCCCGAGACCACGCCGCCAAAAATGATGAGCATGATCTTGTCGCCCAAAAATGGAGCGAAGTGAAAGACGTTGAGGAACAGCGACGAGAGCACGACCTGCATCATCGAGAAGATGACGAAGCGCTTGCTAATGCCGCTCCAGCATAGGAGCGCCACGGGGATGTTGAGCGCGAGCATACCGAGCGAAATGTCGATGTGAACGCCGCCCAGCGAGGTAACGCGATCGAGCAGGACCGCAACGCCGGTGAGGCCGCTCGGAAGCAGGTCGGCGGGCTGAATGAACGCCTGGATCAGGAATGTCTGGAGAACGGCGGAAATCGTGACCGCCACGGCAGTAATGGCGCGGCGGACGATGGTGAGGCGGCCGAGTACGAGCACTCGGTCCGTGAGCTGATCGATGGCGTTCGCCACGCAGGCTCCTTTCGAAGGCAGATGTAGTTGTGGGGTATGTCCGCGATTGTAGCATGGAGCGTGCGGGGGCGCTTCAATTCACCCTCTCTCGACAACCAAAGCGGGACCAGCAACCCCACGACCAAAGGCCCAAATTACAAGTGAGTAGACTTTACGCGACCTGCAGAGCACACCCAAAACCGCCACCCCTGTGCCCTGCGGTTTTACTAGAGCAGATGCGCTTTGTGCTCGTCTTGCACTAAAAAGTCTACTCACTTAGTCCGAATCGAAGCCAAACAAATCAAAATCGAAACCAAATTGAGCCAATCCGCAGCAAAAGATGCGTGAACCAGTGCTTCTCGCGGTGGTTTTAGCGTCAACTGCCTTCAAAAAAGTCGCCCCAATAAAAACCACCACAAAGGTGCCTGTCCCCTTTGTGGTGGTTTTGCTGCTAGATGGCAGATAGGATGTCGGTCAGGTTGTCGATGACAACGTCGGCGGCGGACTGGTCCAGGTTGACGCCCTCGTGCGGACGCAGCGCCAGGACGCGGGCGCCGGAGCGTTTGCCGGCCTCGATGCCCAAAGGCGAGTCCTCGATAACCAGGCACTCGGCAGGCTCCACCCCCAGCGCCTCCATGGCGCGCAGGTAGATCTCGGGGTCGGGCTTAAACGCGCTGCACTCGTGACCGCTGATGGTGTAGTCCAGCACGTCGGCGATGCCGGCGATCCCCACCAGCTCATCAATCAACTCGCGATAGGACGAGCTCGCGATGGCACACTTCACGCCGCGCTCGTGCAGCTCACGCATCACCGGCTCCGTTTGCTCGTTGAGCAGCTCGGCATACGGAACGGGGTGATCCGGGCTGTAGACTTGCTTGTACTCCACGCGCAGACGCTCGCGCAGCTCAATATCGTCGGGCACCAGCGCCTCCCAAATGGCGGGCTCGTTAGACCCCGAAAGATCGGGAATCTCGTCAAAGTGGAACCCCTTCTCTTCCATAAACGCCACGCGGCGACGGTTGTAGAACCACTCGGTATCGACCAGCACGCCGTCCATGTCAAACAGCACTGCCTTGATCATACGCATCTCCTCTCAAGAACAAAAAAGGGGACGGGGCGCAAACCCCATCCCCTCTCAATCAACCCGTAAGGTCTACTTACTTGTGATTAGTAGGAAAGCTTCCACATGTAGCGACGCATGGTCAGCGGATGCTGACGGGCCTCGGCGATCTGGTTGCCGTACTCGCGCATAACGGCGAGGTGCAGCAGCGGGTTGAAGTAGGTGACGACGCTCGCGGGCACAGCGTCAGCCAGGCCGTAGTCCTTGGAGTCGATCAGAGCGACCTTGGCGCCCATGCGCTTAAGGAAGGTGAGGGCGCGGGCGTCCATCGGACGGGTAGCGCCATCGGACATGAAGAAGACATAGGGCTTACCCTCGGTGGAAACCTCGAACGGGCCGTGGAAGTACTCGCCGGTGTTGTAGGCGGCGGCGTCGATCCACTGCATCTCGGTGAACAGGAAGGCGGCGTGAGAATAAGCCATCTTCTCGGAGGCACCGGAAGCCATGAAGTAGATCATCTTGTCGTCCTTGAAGTCCTCGGCGAACTTCTTGGCGAGCTTCTTGCAGTGCTGAGCGGCGTTCTCGCAGAGCTCGAAGACGTTGGTGAGGCCGGTGATCATGTCCTCGTAGTGGTCATAGCCCTCGGTCTGCTGAAGGATCTCGACAGCAAGAGCGATGGCATAGCCAGGCTTCTCGCACTTGGCAGCGAAGTTGGCGTGGAAGCCGTGAACGATGACGTAGTCAGCGTCGACGGTCAGAGCGGAGCCAGCCTTGTTGGTGAGGGAGACGACCGGGCAGTTGTGCTTCTTGGCGGTCTTGTTGGCCTCGACGGTCTCGGGCGTGGAGCCACCGAGGGAGCAGGTGATCACGAAGGTGTGCTCGTTGACCCAGGAAGGCGTGTCGTAGTTGAACTCGTTAGCGGTGAAGATCTGAACGTTCAGCTTGTCCGTGTTGTTGGCCAGGAAGTACTTGGCGGGGTAAAGGTCGGACATGGAAGCACCGCAGCCGACGAAAGCGACACTGTGGATCTCGTGGTTGGACAGGACGTCAGCGACGATCTGCTTAGGGAGGTTAAGGTCGATCTCGTACATCTGACACATTCCTTTCGATTTTTGCGGCGCCACATTGCCGGGCGCTCGCAGGGTTACCGTGGTTTGGACCGAGTCGCCGGCCCGTTGAGGATGTGACAAAGGGACTGTCCTTTGTCACGTATAGGGATGGAAGCCTGCCTGGGGTATGGGATGCCAGGCAGGCCCCCGGGGGAAAGCGGTTAGGCGCTTAGTCGCGACTAGGCCAGGATGCCGGCCGCGGAGAGGGCGATGCCGCCCACGATGGCGATCACGAGAAGCCAACCGGTGTTGACGTTCTTCTTGATGAGCCAGTACATAAGGCCAGTGAGGCCAAGGGAGATCATCTGGGGCATCATGCCGTCCAGGATGTCCTGGATCACGACAGTGCCCTCAGCGAACTGCAGCGGGGTGGTGGCGCCGATCAGCGTAGCGATCATGCCGCCCACGGACATAAGACCCACGATGCCGCAGACATACATGAGCTTCTCCATGAGGTCGCCGCCCTGAAGCTTGCTCAGGTACTCGTGACCGCCCTGATAGCCCATCTTGGCTGCGAACCAAGTGATCAGCACAGAGGGGACGATGGAGATGAGCATGGCTAGGATCGGGCCCATGATGGAGCCCTGCTGAGCCAGCTGAACGCCCAGACCAAAGGCGATAACGCGGATGGTGCCCTGGAAGAAGGAGTCACCGATGCCGGAAAGCGGACCCATGAGGGAGGTCTTGACCGCGTTGATCGAATCGGGATCGAAGTTCTCGGGATCCTTGGCGTACTCCTCCTCCATGGAGGCGGCGAGGCCCAGGATGAAAGCGCTCGTCTGCGGGGTGCAGTTGTAGAACGCCATGTGACGGTGGTAAGCCTCTTTCTTAGCAGCGAGCTGCTTGGGGTCGGACTCATCCGGATAGAGGCGATCGAGCGTGGGAACCATGCCGTAGAGGAAGCCCATGTTCATCTGACGCTCGTAGTTCCAAGAGGCCTGGATGGCCCAGGAGCGCCAGAAGAACTGGCTGACCTTCTTGTTCAGGGACACGTCCTTGGTTGCGGTTGCCATAGTGTGTTCCTCCTTAGTCTTCGTCGTCTTCGAGCGGATCGTAGTCGGAATCGACACCGGCGGCTGCATGGGAACCGTTGAACTTGAAGCCCATGAAGACGACAGCCAGGCACACACCGATCAGAGCGACCGCGATGACGGACAGGTTGAGGTAAGCGGCGAGCAGGAAACCGATGAACAGGAACGGAGTCATACCCTTCTTGATCATCATGGTGAGCAGCAGGGCCAAGCCGTAGGCGGTCATGATCTTGGTCGAAACGTTAAGACCAGTGGACAGCCACTCGGGAACCATGTTGACGATGGCCTGAACCAGGTCGGTGCCAACAAAGACGGCGAGGAAGATCGGCAGGAAGTACATGACGGCGTACAGACCGGAGCCGGCGCAGATGTGCATGCGGTAGGCGGTCTTGAACTTTCCGTTATCGATCGCGCTATCTGCCACATGGGTAAGGGCGGCGATGATGGAACGGAACACGATGCCGAGGAGCTGACCCAGGACGGCGACCGGGATGGCGATCGTCATGGCGGTCTCGGCGGAAGCATCGGTCAGGCACGCAAAGGCAGCGGCCACGATGCCGCCCAGGACCATATCGGGCGGAACGGCGGCGCCGACCTGCACCAGGCCCATGGACACGAGCTCGACGGCGGCACCGACGGCAAGGCCGGTGGGCACATCGCCCAGCAGCAGACCGACGAGCGTAGCGCCAACGAGGGGCTGCTCGAAGTTAAGACGACCGAGCAGGCGGGAGTCCCACATGCAGAACACGCCGACGAGGCCGACGAGCACCGCACTGATGAACGTATTCATACCCTTCTCCTTTCAGTCAGGCAAAAGCCTGGTTGATTACAGCTTGGCGTCGATGTCGACGCTCTGATACGTAGGGGTCTGCTGGACGTAGAGCTTGATGCCCATGTCGAGCAGCTGGTTGACGTCGGCCTTCTGGGTGGCGTCGAGGAAGACGGAGCTGTCCTTGCCGCCGACCTGATCGGCACCGTCGTGGTTGGCGGTGGCGCCCAGATTGATGGCGTCGAGCTTGTAGCCCTGGCAGAACTGCAACATCTCGGCAGTGTTGCCAAAGACGAACATGACGCGCTCGCCGAGGGTGTTGAGCTTGTCCATCTTGGCGAGGGCACGCTCGACGGTGAAGACGTTCAGGCGCACGCCCTGGGGCTTGGCCAGCTTAAGAGCGCCCTTCTTGATGTCATCGTTGGCGGCAGCGTTGTCGACGACGATGATGCGCTCGGCCTGAACCTTGGTGGTCCAGGTAAAGACGACCTGGCCGTGCAGCAGACGGTAGTCAAGACGTGCGAGGACGATCTTGGCGGGACCGGAGCTGTGACGGGACGCCTTGGCCTTCTTGGCGGGAGCCGCGGCAGCCTCGACCGGTGCGTTGGGGTTGGTCAGGCCGGTGCGGGCCTCGTTGATGAGGGCCGCGAGCTCGGCGCCCTTGACGGGGACGGGGCTCATAGCGAGCGTCAGTGCCAACGGGATGTTGAAACCGCTGACAACCGTGAACTTCGTGCCGTTCTTGGAAAGCTCGACCATGTTGTTGTTGACCGAGCTGCCGAGCATATCGGTCAGCACATAGACGGTGTCGCCCGCGTTGAACGTGGCGATCATAGCCTCAACCTTATTGGTGATGGGCTCCTTGTCGTCACGAGCAAGCGACACGACGTGGACGTTCGACACGTCGCCGAGAACCATCTCGAGCGTGTCTTTGGCGCCTGCGGCCAGGCCGCCATGAGATGCGAGAATGATCTGATTCATCTTGCCTCCTCCTTTTCGTTATGGTCATTATAACGTCTTATACGTTGCCTATATTGCTAATTAGTATAAAGACCGTTCGCGGGTGAAAATCGACCGTTGACGGGTTTAACGTACTTGAAACGTTGGGGCCGGGTAGGCCGGCGCCGGCTGGATAACCCCAGGTCAGACCCTGCGCGCAATCCTCTATCGCACGAAGTACCAGGGGCTTTCCTGCACGGTGGGTTCCAACGCGATGCCGGTGCGTTCCTTAAACAAATCCATGTCCTGAGATTTTTCGGTCCACCACGCGTTGGGCTTAAAGGTCATGCTCTCAATGACATGACCGACAAACATACTGTTGCGCAGCTTGGAGAAGTCGGTGTTCATGATCAGGATGGACGCGAGCACCAGCACGATGCCCAGGACCTTGATCGCGCCGGCGGGCTCGGCATAGACACCAATGCCCACCAGTACGGTGACGACCGTCTCGAAAGACATTACGACGGGAACTTTCGATGTCTCGAGCCCCATGGACAGGCCCTGCATATATAAGATGTAGGCCACGGCTGTGGGGATGAGTCCAAAGCCAAGGAACAGCAGCAGCAGCTGTGGCGACATTGCCGCGGCGACATCCGGCCACGGAGCCGCGATAGCCGCCATAACCGCACCGCCAAAAACAAAGCCCCAAAACGTGACAGCCAGCGGGTGGACCGTCTTGGTTGCTATCCGGCTAAACACCGCGAGCGACGCACCACAAAGGCCTGCAATCACGCCCGATGTGACGCCCCAAACCGAAAAATGGAAACCGGAAAGGTCGCCATTGGTCACTGCAAGCACGCAGCCAACGATGTTAAAGACAATGGCAACGAGCTTGTTGGGGGTCACGTCCTCGCGATAAAGCACGCGACCGAGCATGACGCCAAACACCGGCGAGGTGTAGAGCAGCACCGAGGCCGTGGACATGCCCACCTCGCCCATGCACTCGTAATAGCAAGTGTTGGCGGCGGCCAAACCGACGATACCGACAAGCGCACAGGGAACAAGCTCTTTAGGGCTTGCCCTGAACAGGGCAAGCGGACCCTGAGCCACGGTAGACCCCTCACCCGGACGGCAGCCCATAAACATCAGGACCGGCGCCAAGATAAGCGCTCCGACCAACAAGCGAAAGGCAGCCATGCTCTGGGACGAAACGCCCATGGCCGAGATGCCGTTTACAAAGATTCCGATGCTGCCCCACATAAGCGCGGCGATTAGCACCAGCACATAGCCCAGATTGCTTTTCTTCAACGCAGCCTCCTCGGTATTGTTTCCAATATGTTTCACACTACGTTATAGTCGTTATATACATTTTTCAAGACACAAATCGCCAAACGGAAAAATCCGCTTCCCCACATACTCATTGGGTAGTCATTGGGGACGTACTTAAATGACTAGTCGTTGGGGACGTTCCTGAATGACTAGTCATTTAAGAACGTCACCAACGACTACCCAACTGCCGGCAGAAAAGGAACGTCCCCAAGCGCTGCCATGAATTCAGTTGCGGTGAAATAGTTCCTGAATAGAGGCTTCAGACCCCCAAACAGGAACTATTCCACCGCAACTTATGAGGACATCGAGCTGTTAGGCCGCTCTATCCCCTAGTAGTCCAGCTTCCACATGTAGCGGCGCGTCATGTAGTCCTTGTGGGTGACGGCAGAGAGCGCACGCATATACACGTTGTTGAGGATCGGGGCAAAGATCAGGTGGTTGAAGTACTCGCTCACGCTGTCCTTGATGTCGTTGAGGCCGAGCTCCTTGGCGTCGAGCTGATAGACGCGCTCGCCACCGTACTGGTTGACAAAGCGGATGCCGCGCTCGTCGTTGCAGCGGCTGCGGCCGACGCTGATGAGCTGGAACAGCGAGGTGCGCTTGTCCAGGATCTCGAAGGGGCCGTGGAAGAAGTCGCAGGTGTTGATGGTGCAAGAGTCGATCTGCAGCATCTCCTGCACGTTGCAGATGCTAAAGACGTAGGCGGCACCAAAGAGCGGGCCCTGAGCCATCACGTTGATGCAGGGCTTGTCGGCGTTCTGCTCGGCCCACTTGGCAGCGAGCGGACGGGCGTACTCGACGGCCTTGCGATAGATGGGGTCGACCAAGTCGAACGCGGCCATAGCGGTCTCGTACTCGGCATAGCCCTCGGTCTGCTGCGTGAGCTCCATTGCGATCATGGTCACGACGGCGGAGTTGGTGCGGCCCATGCAGGACTCGTCGACGGCCAGGCTGTCGTACTGGATCTTGTAGTCGCAAACCTCGGTGAGACCGGACTCGTCAACATAGATGGCGATGGTGCTGGCGCCGTGGTCCTTGGCGACCTGGGCGGCGACGATGGTCTCCTTGGTGCCGCGCATGGACACGACGACGGCCAGGGTGTTCTCGTTGACATAGGCAGGCGTGGCGTGCACGAACTCGTTGCTGGTGTAGCTGGAGCTCACGACCTGCGTGGCCTCGTGCTCCATAAAATACTGGGCAGGATAGTTGCCGCCGTTGGATCCGCCGGCGCCGATCCACACGACGCGCTTGATGCCGCCCTTGTCTGCCTTGTCAGCCAAAACCTGGGAGACGACATCCTTAACCTGTTCCTGAGTAGTCATCGCGCATCAGCCTTTCTTCTCGTTTGATGCTCTTGATGGCATACAAGTTACATACATGTTTTGGTTATGTCGACTAGTTGTATGCTATATTTGACTTAGATATTTTGCCGCTGTGGTTTTCGATTACTCGTTACCAGCTGTTTTATTGTTGTGTTGAATACATGCTTGCTTAGTTAAGCATACAAGTTAGATATAGGTTGGCAATATGAGCGTCTCATCTAAAAAGAAACTGAGCCAATACGAACGCTTGGCGGGTACGCTTCGCGACCGCATCGCCGCCGGCATCTACGCACGCGGAGACAAGCTGCCGTCCGAGATGGAACTCATGGACGAATCGGGCCTGTCGCGCAGCACCGTGCGCCACGCCCTTAAGGTGCTCGTTGATGAGGGCCTGGTGCGCACCGAGCGCGGGCGTGGCGCCTTTGTGGCCGACACGCCCGCGCTCCACGAGAACAACCTGGTGTTTTCGAGCTATACCAAGCAGGTCGAAGGCCAGGGCATGAAGCCCACCACGCGCACCGTGGACTCGGGCTTTGCCAAGGCGGCCGGCAGCATAGCCAAGTTCTTTGACGCCGCCGTGGGCAGCAAACTCGTCAAACTTGTCCGCCTGCGCTACCTGGACGACGCGCCGCTGTGCTTGGAGACCACCTACCTGCCGCCAAGCTTCGAGACGCTCATCGATCGCGATATCAACGGTTCGCTCTACGCCACGCTGCGCCAGGAATTCCATCGCGCACCGGCACAGGGGCACAAGACCTTTGAGGTGTGCTATGCCTCGCAAAACGAGGCGTTTTTGCTCAACGTTGAGCGCGGGCAGGCGTTGATCCTAATCACCGACTACGTCTACGACACCGACGGCCGCCCGCTCCACGTCTCCAAGCGCATCCAACGCACCGACCGCGCCAAATACACCGAGCCCATCGGCTAACCAACACCAAAACCACCACAATGGGGACAGGCACCTTTGTGGTGGTTTTAGGCGAGGAGGTCGGGGAACCAGGTTGGTTTGGGTTGGTTGGGTGTGCGCTCGGCCAGGACCAGCTCCATCCAGCACATGTCGTACCAGCGGCCAAACTTTTGGGCGCAGCGGTCGAAGGTGCCCACCAGGCGATATCCCATATGGGCATGGAAATCCTGGCTGTTGTGCGTCAGGTACTCGTCGTCCTTGTCGTGCGGCACGGCGATGAGGGCGCACATGTTGGTGATGCCCATCGCGACCAGGCATTGCTTGAGCGCATCGTGCAGATTGCGGCCCAGCCCGCCGTGGCGTACATCGCGCGCCAGGTAGATCGATGTCTCGACCGACCAGTCGTATGCCTCGCGGCTGTTGAGCGCGCTCACATAGGCATAGCCCACTGGGCGCCCGTCCAGCTCCATCACCAAATACGGATAGCGCTTGAGCGTACGCTCGATGCGCCCGGCAAACTCCTCAACGCTCGGCACCTCGTATTCGCAGGTAATCGCCGTCTGGCGCACATACGGCTCATAGATGGCAAGCAACGCCGGTGCGTCTTCGGGCGTCGCCAGGCGGATCGTTGGCTCGGACATCTCGGTCATACAACCCTTCTCCCTCAAAAACAAAGGCCGCCTTGCGCCAAACCCAGCGCAAGGCGGCCCCTCGTCATTACATCAGGCTACAGAACCGCCGCCAACGCGTCGATATCCTCCTGCGTCGTGGCCCAGCTGGTGCAAAAACGCACCACCGTGTGGGTATCGTCGTACTTTTCCCAGTACTCGATCGCCGCATGCTCGCGAATGCGGGCCATGTCCTCGTTGGGCAGAATCACGAACTGCTGGTTGGTCGGCGTCTCCAAGAAGAACTGGTAGCCGTGCTCGTGCAGCACGCGACGCAGCGCCTGAGCGGTCTCAATCGCCTGGCGACCAATCTCAAAATACAGGCCGTCGGTAAAGAGCGCCTCAAACTGCACGCCCGTCAGGCGGCCCTTGGCCAGCAACGCACCGTGTTGCTTAATGCGCGGAATGGGGTGCGCCGGGGCGTGCATGCCGCAAAACACCACGGCCTCGCCGCACAGAGCGCCGCACTTGGTGCCGCCGATGTAGAACACGTCACACAGCTGCGCCAGCTCGGGCAGGGTAATGTCGCACTCATCGGCCGCCAGCGCATAGGCCAGGCGAGCACCGTCCACAAACAGCGGAATCTCGCGCTTCTGGCACACTGCGTGAATCGCCGCGAGCTCAGCCTTGGAGTACAGCGTGCCGTACTCGGTCGATAGGCTCACGTACACGGCACCCGGGAACACCGTGTGCTCGTAGCTCTCGTTTTCGTAGAACACCTGGATATAGTTCTCGAGGTCCTCGGCGTGCATCTTGCCCTCGTAGCCGGGGATGGTGAGCACCTTGTGGCCGCCGAACTCAATGGCGCCCGCCTCATGGCAGGCGACGTGGCCAGTCTCGGCAGCAACGACGCCCTCGTACGGCGCGAGCAGCATGTCGATCACCGTCGCGTTGGCCTGCGTGCCGCCCACCAGAAAAAACACGTCGGCATCGGGGGCCTGGCAGGCCTCGCGGATAAGCTGCTTGGCACGCTCGGTGTGTGCATCGGTACCGTAGCCAGGCTGCGGCTCCATGTTGGTATCGACGAGCGCCTGCAGCACTGCCGGATGTGCGCCGTGGGAATAGTCGTTGTTAAACGCGAGCATGGCAATCCTCTCTTACCGGGTATCGGCCAGATGATTCAAACGGAGCTATTGTACGCCGTTGGGATAGGCAATGCGCGCGGCAAGGCACTCAAGTGCCAGTACCAGGGCAAAACCGCAGCTCACGTCGCTCAAAAAGTGTGCTCCGATCACGATGCGGCCAAACGCGACGAGCGCTGCAACCACAGCCGCCGTCCAAAAGACCACACGACGGCGCGAAGGTTTTTCCTTAAAGGCTGCCGCGGGAAGCCCGGCGAGCATAAGGCCGATCGCCGCATGCGCCGTGTGTCCGCTCGCAAACGACTTGAACCCGTCCTTGATCACGCCGGCGGTGATGTAGCTCCACTTGTCGGGATTGCCGATCACCCACCACGGCTGAAAATTGAGCCCCGGCGTGACCTCGATCACGCGCATGCGCGGGCGCGACCACAACGGCTTGACGATCACGTTGAGAATAATAGCCTGAGCGATCCACACGGCAAGCACCATCAACGCCCAGCGTGTGAGCTCGTCGGGCTTGGTCGTGCGCGTGAGGCGATAGACGATAAGGTTGGCGGCGATGACCAGCACAAACGTCAGAACCAGCTGAAACGCAATAAGCTTGCCACCGACGCGCAGCGATCCGATAATCTCGTAGCCGACCAGGCCCACGTTGATCAGAACGCCCAGCACGGCGAGCCACTTGCTCGTCTTGGAATCGGGGCGTGCCGAGCGCACGAGCATAACGCCCGCGACGCTCGCCGTCAGCTCAAACGGCAGCTCGCCAGCCGCCTCGACAAAGCGGCCGTACATGCTGCCGATGTTGAACAGCGCACTCGAGATCTGATAATCGAAGAAGCTGCCCACGCCCAGACAAAGACACAGGACAACCGCGATAATGGCGACATCTTTTTTATAGATGTATCCGAACATGCTTTCCTTTCGATGGAACCAGAGTGTCCAAATGGGGTGTTTGCAGCGTCGACTCGCTAGTCATCATCACTGGCGCCCAGCTGCTGCAGCAGCATGAGTGCCGCGGCCACCGGGCCGGTGCCGTCGTTGGCGTCGAGGCCGCGGCCCAGGCCGCTGCCCGCGCCGGCGCCCGCCTTGTAGGGCACCGACAGCTTGCGGCTCTTGGGAAAGTTCACCGCGCCATAGCGGGTCTTAAGCTCAAAGGCCACCTTCTTGGGCACGTCGACACCCAAAAACGTGATGCGACCACCGCTGAGCGTGACGCTCTCGAGCCCCAGGCGCTCGCCGCAAATACGAATGCGAGCGCGGTTGAACAAGTTGAGCCCCGCCAACGGAAGCTCACCGTGCGCAGCCTCGGTCTCCTCCTGCACCTCGTCGATACTCTCCAGGTCCTCAGCCGCCGCGAGCTTGCGGTACACGAGCACGCGCTGGTCCACCGCCGGCATGTACTCCTCGGACAAGAAGTAGTCGGCCGGCAGGTTGATGCCCACGCTCGCCGCCTCCACGCCGGCATCGTCGTCGCCGCGCGCCTCGGCCACGGCCTGTCCCAGCATCTGCGTAAACAGGTCAAAGCCCACGCTCGACAGGTTGCCGTGCTGCTCGGCGCCCATAAGCGAGCCGGCGCCGCGAATCTCCAGGTCGCGCATGGCGATGCGCATGCCGCTGCCCAGGTCCTGGAACTCGGAAAGTGCGGTCAGGCGCGCCGTCGCCTCCTCGGTGAGTGGCAGCTCGCCCGGGAACATAAAGTACGCGTAGGCCTGCGTGGCAGAGCGACCCACACGGCCCTTGAGCTGATAGAGCTGCGCCAGACCCAGGCGTTGCGAATCCTCGATGATCAGCGTGTTGGCGGTCGCGTTGTCGATACCGCTCTCCACGATGGTCGTGGCGATGAGCACGTCGATCTTTTTGGTCGCGAACTCGATCATCACGTCCTCGACCTCGCGCGGACTCATCTTGCCGTGCGCCACACCCACGCGCGCCTCGGGCGCGGCCTCGTGCACGCGCGCCACGGCGTCGTCGATGGTCTTGACGCGGTTGGACACGTAGTACACCTGGCCGCCGCGACCCACCTCCAGGCGAATCGCCGCGCTCACCACATCGGGGTCGTACTCCCCCACGTGCACGATCACGGGACGACGCCCAGTCGGCGGCGTGGTGATCAGGCTCATGTCGCGCACGCCACTCGTAGCCATCTGCATGGTACGCGGGATGGGCGTTGCCGAAAGCGTGAGCACGTCAATCTGCTCGCGCAGGTTCTTGAGCTGCTCCTTGTGCTGCACGCCAAAGCGTTGCTCCTCGTCGATGATCACCAGGCCCAGGTTCTTGGGGTTCACATCGGCCGAAAGCAGACGGTGCGTGCCGATGAGCACGTCGATCGTGCCCTCGGCAAACGCCTTGAGCGCGCGCTTTTGCTGCGCCGGCGTGCGGAAACGGCTGAGCACCTCGACCTCAAGGCCAAACGGGGCAAAGCGCTCAAAGAACGTCTCGTAGTGCTGCTGGGCAAGAATGGTCGTGGGGCAGAGCACCATGACCTGGCGGCCGGAGTCCACGCACTTAAACGCCGCGCGCAGGGCGACCTCGGTCTTGCCAAAACCCACGTCGCCGCACAGCAGGCGGTCCATGGGCTTGGGCGCCTCCATATCGGCCTTAATGTCGGCGATGGCCTCCAGCTGGTCGCGCGTCTCGTCGTAAGGAAAGCTCTCCTCCATCTCGATCTGCTCGGGCGTGTCAGGCGGGCAGGCGATACCCGCGATTGATGAGCGGCGCGTATACAGGTCGACCAGGTCAAACGCCAGCTTTTTGGCATTCTTGCGCGCCTTGTTGGTGGCGCGCGTCCAGTCGGCTGTGTTGAGCCTGGTCAGGCGCGGTTTGTCGCCGTCGGGGCCAACATAGCGCGTGATACGGTCGACCTGCTCGAGCGGCACGTAGAGCTTGTCGCCGTCGGCATATTCCAGCAAAAAGTAGTCGCGCTCTTTGCCGCCCACTTCCTGACGCGCAATCTCGCTAAAGAGTGCGATGCCGTGAGTGGCGTGCACCACGTAGTCGCCCGGCTTAAACGGGAAGGTGATCTGCGTAATGTCCACCTTGCGGCGGCTGCGCGCGCGGTTGGCATCCATACGGGCGTTGAGGTCGGCGATCGAGAACACGGCCAGGTTGGCATCGGGCACCACCACGCCCTGCGGCAGGGCGGCATCGACAAAGGTCACGCGCCCGCGCGAGATGGTGGGCACGGCGGCACCGGCGGCAGCCTGGGCCGCGCCCGCCTCGAGCGAGCGGGCGTTGAGTGCGTCGGCCTTACGCTCGCGAATGGAAGCGTGGGCCTCCTGGCGTGCGGCACGGTCGGCGGAATCCGCCGCTGCCACGCGCACGTGGTCGCCAATTACGCCGGCGTTTTCGGGGGCCGCCGTCAGCGATTCCTCAAAGGTAATGCCCTCATCGCCAAAGGTGAGCTCCATCGACTCGCGCGCACCGCGGTCGGGAATGGCAAACACGCAGGCGTAGCGCTTGCCCACGACTTCCTGAATGCGCGTCATAAAACGGTTGTCCGAGCCTGCGATGGCAGGCTGCTCAATCTTGAGCTCCGCCGTCACCGCGCCGCCGGCACGAATGAGGCTCACGTAGTTCAGGCGCTGCTGGGCACCAAAATCGAGCTGTTGAGCGCGCACGTACAAGCCGTCTAGACGGTCAATCCCCGCCTCGCCGGCACGGGCCTCGATATCCTCGTAGGCACGCAGGCAGTCGTCGAACAGCGAGCGCGGCTCGGACAGAACCACGAGCGCCTTGCCGCTCACGTGTGCCAGCGGGCTCACGGCCTGGCCGTACATCACCGGCAAAAAGCGGTCGAGCTCGGGCGTGACGATGCGCGCATCCACCATCTCGAGCAGTGCCGCCAGCTTGCTATCGTCCTGGCTGGCGCGGTAGAGCGCCACGTGCATGTTGTGAACGGCATCATCGGTAAGCGCCAGCTCACGGCAGGGGAAGATCTCGATGCTGTCCTCGTTGCCGATGGTCTGCCCCGTTGAGCTCACCATGCGGCGGATGCGATCGATCTCGTCGCCAAAGAACTCGATGCGCACGGGCGCCTTTTCCTGTGCGGGGAACACCTCGACGGTGTCTCCGTGCACGCGGAACAGACCGGGCGCGTCGGCGGCGCCGGCATTGGTGTAGCCCATGCCCACCAGGCGCTGCGGCACCTCGTCAAAAGGAATCTCCTCGCCCACCGCAAAAGTGGTGGACTCCCAATAGCGACTCTCGACCGGTGGCACGCAGCGCAGCAGCGCACGGGCCGAGGCAACCATGATGCAGTTGTCCCCGCGCACGATGCGCCCCAGAGCCTCGCAGCGCTGCGCCACCACGGCGTCGTCGGGCGCCTGTTCGCGCCACGGATAGTCCTTGCGCTCGGGAAAACGGCACACATGCGCCAGACCCACGTAGGCGGCAAGGCTGCGCGCGGCGCGATCGGCCGCGTCCTCGCCGCTCACAATGTAGACCGTCGGGCGCGGACGGCGCGCGAACTGGGCGGCCGCCATAAGCGTGCGGCCCGACTGCGACACGGCCAGCGTCACGTCCTCGCCGGCATCGAGTCCGGTCTCGACGGTCTGCAAGGCCTCGGCAGTGTAGAGCTGCGCGGCTATACGGTGAATGAGCATGCTGTTCCTCCGGCATCGCAACGCCAAAAGCCCGCCGGGGCAAGCTCGGCGGGTCGTACGTCAAAAGTCTTGATTGCCATGGTAGCGCATGGGGTGGGCACGCCAGCGCACGCCGAACAGCTACCCCAAAACGCGCACGCCCGAACGCCCTCGGCACAAAACAGCCTAATCGGACGGCATCAATTATCAGCTTCCACCTGCGTTACTTTGCAATTATGGTAATTTCTACTTTATATTTGTGGTAACTTCTAGTTAGTAATTATGGTTATTTTGCCTTGGCAATGTGGCCAATCCCAAAGACCTGCCACAGAACCCGACGGATACCGACAAACTCGGCACGAGACTTTCGAACCAAAAGCATGCCTGCGAGCATGCGATGCAAGACACGAAGGGCGTTAAAGATGATTGAGCGAACCATGGCCCAAAAGCTACGCGACATGTCAGAATGGTTTCCCGTCGTCTCGCTTACGGGGCCACGCCAAAGCGGCAAGTCAACTCTCATCAAGGCCGTCTTTCCCGAATATGAATATCTCAACCTCGAGAACCCGGAAGTCCGTCGCGCCGCACTCGATGACCCCGTCGGCTTTATCAGCAGACGCCCCGATCATCTGATCATCGACGAGGCCCAATATGCGCCGGAGCTGTTCAGCATGATTCAGGTCGCCTCCGACGAGCGCGGAAAGGCCGGCCAGTATGTATTGTCCGGCTCGCAAAACTTTTTGCTCATGCACAACATCCAGCAATCGCTTGCCGGACGCGTCGGTATGCTCAAACTCCTACCTCTCTCCTACCAGGAGCTCGGCGATACGCAAATCTCGCTTGACACCTACCTGATTCGCGGGGGATACCCGCGCATATATGATGCGGGCATCCCCACCGACATGTTCTACCAAAATTACCTTATGACCTATGTGGAACGCGACGCGGGCGGCCTTCTCGACGTGCGCAACCTGAGCTCCTTTAGAAAAATGATCGGGCTGTGCGCGGCTTGCGTGGGAGGGCTGCTCAACCTATCAAGACTCGCCGCTGATGTGGGAGTCGCCACGGCGACGATCAGCTCGTGGCTTTCAATCCTGCAATCAAGCTATTTGGTGTTCCTGCTTCAGCCATATGCTGGAAACATGCGCAAGCGGCTTACCAAAGCACCAAAACTGTACTTCTACGACACGGGGCTACTTTGCCATCTGCTTGGCATTCACGACGAGCGCAGTCTCATGAACCACCCCCTAAGCGGGGAAATATTCGAAAACCTCGTTGTCTCGGAACGCCAGAAGGCATATCTCAACAGAGGCATCGAGCCCACGCTTGTCTTTTATCGCGACGACAGCAAGCGAGAGATCGACCTTATCGATCTAACAGAGCCGGCTCGCCCACAGGCGTTCGAAATAAAATCGGGCGCTACCTATCGCGACACATTCGCTCGACACCTACGCTCTGTTGGTTCCGAACTTGGCATTCCCGCAAAGGACCGAGCCGTCGTATATCACGGCTCCGAGCGCTACGATACCGAGGGGGCATCGGTTGTGCCGGTAGAAGAGTTCTTGCTTCGGGAGTCGTAGCGAGCGCCGTGGTCACCGGCCGCATCCCGATTTGTGCCGCCCGGAGACACGCAAGAGCGGCGACACCCTGCCCTTGCGACCTAGCCCACCCGTACGCTGGGGCAAAGGTCTGCCAGCGGACACTCGTCGCACTTAGGTTTGCGGGCGTCGCAGATCTCGCGGCCAAAGGTAATCCACTGGTGGTTGACCGATTCCCAATACTCGTGCGGCAAAATCTTGAGCAGGTCTTGCTCGGTCTTGAGCGGCTCCTTGGCGTGCGTCTTGGGACTCAGCATCAGGCGGTGCGCGATGCGGTTGACGTGCGTATCGACCGCGATGCCCTCGACAATGCCAAACCCCACGTTGAGCACGATGTTCGCCGTTTTGCGGCCAACACCCGGCAGCTTGACGAGCTCCTTCATGTCGGCCGGCACCTCGCCACCGTAATCGGCAACGATCATCTGCGCGGCCTCCACGGCGTGCTTGGCCTTGCTCTTATAAAAGCCGAGCGACTTAATGGTATCGGCCACATCGGCCACGCTCGCCCCCGCCATGGCCTCGGGCGTGGGCCACTGGGCAAACAGCTTCGGCGTCACCTTGTTGACCTGCGCGTCGGTCGTCTGCGCCGAGAGCAGTACCGCGATGAGCAGCCTAAAGGGATTCTCGTGATCCAAAAAACACTCGACCGGGCCATAGCGACGGTTGAGGCGCTCGCACACCTCAACGGCGCGCTCGCGTTTGGCGGCATTGGTCTCGCGTGGCATAACGACTCCTCGGCTCAGCGGCATAACAAATCTACGGGCACGATTGTCCCACGTATGGGGTCTTTACGCCTCCAAAAATGCGCCGGTCTGGCGGCCCCACAGGCTCGCATACTCGCCGCCCGCCTTGACAAGCTGCGCATGCGTACCGTCCTCGACAATCTCACCGTCCGCCAGCACCACGATGCGGTCGAGCGCCGCCACGGTGGACAGGCGATGCGCCACCACAATGGAGGTGCAACCGCGCATCAGGTTCTCGAGCGCCCCCTGCACCAGTGCCTCGGACTCGCTGTCAAGGGCAGACGTCGCCTCGTCGAGCACCAGAATCGGCGCGTCGGTCAGGATAGCGCGGGCGATGGCCACGCGCTGGCGTTGGCCGCCCGAAAGCTTGACGCCGCGCTCGCCCACCATGGTGTCAAAGCCGTTTGGTAGGCGGTCGATAAACTCGGTCGCATTTGCCAGGCGCGCGGCCTCGCGGATCTGCTCGTCGGTGGCGTCGGGGCGTCCGTAGGCGATATTCTCGCGAATGGAGCGATGGAACAGCAACGCCTCCTGCGGCACGTAGGCAACCTGGCGGCGCAGACTCTGCTGCGTACAGCGCGAGACGTCCTGGCCGTCCACGAGCACGCGGCCGCCCTGTACGTCGTCCAGGCGCAGCAACAACTTGGTGAGCGTCGTCTTGCCCGAGCCCGATTTGCCCACCAGGCCCACGCGCTGGCCCGCTGCCACATGGAGCGTCAGGTCGTCGAACACGCTCTCGCCTGCCGCGGCATCACGGTATGCAAAGCTCAGGTGCTCAAAATCAATCGCACCCTCGCCCACCTTGAGCTCGGGGGCGTTCTCGTCGTCTGCCACCAGACGCGGCTCGTCCAGCACGCGCGTCATCTCGGCCGCATCGCCCAGCGCGCGGTTGATGCGCTGCATCATGGAGCTTACGTAGTTCAGACGCATGGTGAGGTTGTACGTATAGGTAAAGATCATGACGAGCGCGCCAGCAGAGATGCCAAACCACGCGTTGCCGCCCGCGACGAACACGCTCACCACGGCCATAGTAACGACGATAAGGCCCGAAGTCGTAAAGTTGCGCTGCATCATGGCGTGCATCGAAACCGTCTCGGCGTCGCGCGCGGCGCGGTCGGCGGCATCGAACAGGTCGCGCTCAAAGTCCTCGCGCCCACAGGTCTTGACGGCCAGGATGTTCGTGACCGCGTCGGACAGCACGCCCGACAGCTTGTTCTGCGCGGCAGACGTCGCGGCCGAAAGCGGCATGATGCGCTTGTACATAAGCCAGACAAATGCGATGTAGACGACCATGATGCCCACCAAAATCACGGTAAACGTCGGTACCACCGGGGCGAGCGCCGCCACCGTGCAGACAACCGAGGTGATGGTGGGAATGAGCGAATACACCGTCACGTCCACCAGGCCCGTGTAGCCGCTCATAAAACGACTCGTCTGGCTCACAAGCGATCCGCCAAAGCGACTGGTGTGGAATGTCATGGATTGATTGGAGAGTGTGTCGAAGCACAAGCGCGCCAAGTGATAGTTACCCGCAATCTCGAGCTTGTAGACGGTGTAGTCCTGCAGCTTGGAGAGGATCTGGCCCACTAGGTTAACGAGCACGAGTGCCAGAATGTAGGGGCCAAAGACCTCGAATACTTGGTCGCCCGCCACGGGACCCGCTTGGACGCGGTCGACGATGAGGGCCATCACGTAGGTGTTGGCAAACGTGAGCAAAAAGATGTAGCCCGCCGACGAGAACACCGAGAGAAAGACGATCAGTGGCTGCGTGCGCGTGACGTCCCAAAAACGCTGCAGCGTGCGGCGCACGGTGGAGCGTTTGAGCGGACTGGTGTTTCTCTGAGACATGGGCTTCCTTTCGCGTCTGATAGGGCGAAACGCCATTGTTGCACACTAAAGCGCACTTCAGGCAAGTGCGACGCGAAAAGCGCCCGCGTCCCGCGCTTGCGCAGGCGCCCCGCCGTCAGATGCAGCTAGTCCTCGTCTTTTTGGTCTGCGAGCAAGCTCGCAGACGTAAGCCCCAAGATCTCGTCGACCTCCCGCGCGTCTTCCAGCGCGTCGATATCCTTGAGCTTGCGCTCCATAACGTTGATACGCGTGGTGATGATGCCCTCGACCGTCTTTCCTGCGGTCTCAATCTGCTGCTGGGCGCGGCGCAGCGCCGCCTGATAGCGCGGCAGCTCGGCCTTGACGGCGGAGAGCACGCGCAGCACGTCATCGGTGCGTTTTTGCAGCTTAAACGTCTGGTAGCTCATCTGCAGGCTGTTGAGGATGGCCGCCATGGTGCTGGGGCCGGCAACGTTAACGTGATAGTCGCGGCCCAGGGTCTCGATAAGCCCGGGGCGGCTGACGACCTCGGCGTACAGGCCCTCAAACGGCACGAACAGAATGCCAAAGTTGGTGGTCGCGGGCACGCTCAGGTACTTTTCGCAGATGTCCTTGGCCTCGCGTTTCACCATCATATCGAGCGTCTTGCGCGCTGCGGCAACGGCCTCAGCGTCACCCGACTCCTGGGCGTCGAGCAGATGCTCGTACGCATCGCCCGGGAATTTGGAGTCGATCGGCAGCAGCACGGGATCGCCCTCGTCTACCGGCAGCTTGACGGCAAACTCAACCCGCTCCGAGGCGCCGGGCTTGGTGGCGACATTTTCCAGATACTGGTCGGGCGTAAGGATGTCCGCCAGGATTGCACCCAGCTGTACCTCGCCCAAAATGCCGCGCGCCTTGACGTTGCCCAGCACGCGCTTGAGGTCGCCTACGCCGGTGGCGATAGACTGCATATCGCCCAAACCCTTGTACACGGCCTCGAGCTGGTCGCTCACCTGCTTAAACGATGCAGACAGGCGATCGTTGAGCGTGCGGGAGAGTTTCTCGTCCACCGTCGCGCGCATCTGATCGAGCTGCAC
>CABRIC010000019.1 GCA_902470905.1 uncultured Collinsella sp.
TGGTCGAGATTTTTGCAAATGGCGGCGAGGCGGCACTTACGAGCCGTACCTATTCGCCGGCGGTTCCGGCGATGGAGCTGCACGCCGAGGGCGCGGCATCGATGAATTTCTACCGCCTCGTGCATTAACCGTGCATGGGGCACGATTGGACTTGCTGGGCGGAATGTGTTGCAGTTGCCGCAGCGAACTACCGTTTATCGCGTATAGCTACCGTTTGCGGGATAAGTAACACTCATTTATAAACCGTGTAAAATCTCAGCCAAGCACGGAGTTTTCCAGGGAGACGCTGTCCTTTGTTGTGTGCAAGGGGCGGCGTCTCTTTGGCGCTTGGAGGCCGTTGCGCAACAGTGCGGCGGCGCGTGTCATGTATTGAAAAACCAACGTTGAGATGGGTCGTGATAATAATGGGCAAGTACGTAATCGTGGTTGAGTCTGGTTCGGATGTGACGCCGGAGCTTTGCGAACGCTACGGCATCGTGCGCGTGCCCATGCATGTTACGATTGCTGACGAGACCGTTGAGGATGGTTCGATCGATCCGCTCGAGATTTATTCGCGCTGCAACGAGTTTGGCGTGATGCCCAGGACCAGCGGTTGCGCGCCGGCAGATTTCTCCCGCGTGTACGATCGTATCCATGCCGAGCAGCCCGATGCGACCATTCTACATCTTGCGTACTCCGAGGCCACGACCTGCTCGCATCAATCATCGAAGATCGCCGCCAAGGGTCGCGACTACGTCTACTCCATGGACACGCGCTTTGTCTCGGTGGGGCAGTCGCTCGTTGTCGTCGAGACCGCCAAATACATCGAGACTCACCCCAATGCCACCGTCGACGAGATCTTCGCCTTCGCGAACTCCGTCATGGACCGCGTGCTGCTGGGCTTTGTTCCTACGGACCTTGCCTTCCTTAAGGCGGGCGGTCGCTTGTCCAACGTCGCGTTCCTGGGCGCCCATCTGCTCAAGATTAAGCCCTGCATTGAGGTGACGGGCGGTAAGTTCGTGGCGACCAAGAAGTTTCGCGGTTCTATGCTCAAGTGCGCCCGCGCCTTCATTGACCACATGGTTGCGAAGGGCGAGATTGACTACTCGCACATTGGCCTGGCGTATTCGGTGGGCCTTTCCCAGGAGCTGCGCGATGACATGGAAGTCTATGCGCATGACCTGGGCTTTAAGGACGTTACCTGGACTCAGGTCGGCGGCGTCATCTCGAGCCATTGCGGCCCGACCGCCTTCGGTGCGGTGCTCACGCTTAAGGCGTAAAGGCCGCAGGCGAGCGTTCTTCAGCCTGACATCTCGACGTAGCCCCCAGCCATGGTGATGGGGGATAGATTAAAACGTGCCATTCTAGTCCGAGACGTTTAAACGCAAACGCATGGGCTAGAATGGCTCTGGCATTTTAATTGGTTGCATCCAAGGAGAGGCAAGGTAGCGCGAATGGCAGAAATGACGCTTGAGGGTGTGGACGCTCGTCCCGAGGACTCTGCGTTTGCCCTGGGCCGCGTGCATTCAATCGAGACGATGGGAACGGTCGACGGACCTGGCATCCGCTTTGTGGTGTTTGTTCAGGGCTGTCCCATGCGCTGCGCGTATTGCCACAATCCCGATACCTGGTCGGTCAACGGCGGCACCATGGTGACCGTCGAGCATCTGATGGACGAGTTCCAGAGCAACCATGAGTTCTACCGTAGCGGCGGCATTACCGTTTCGGGCGGAGAACCGCTCCTGCAGCCCGAGTTTTTGGCCGACCTGTTCCGTGCAATGCACAACAACCCCGATGGCCGTGTACATACCTGCCTAGATAGCTGTGGCTATGCATTTGACCCCAACCACCCCGAGAAGTTTGATGCCGTGCTCAACGAGACCGACATGGTGCTGCTCGATATTAAGCATGCCGACCCGGTCGAGCATAAAAAGCTGACTGGTTGCGATCCCGCACGCATCTTGGCGTTTGGCGATGAGCTTGCACGTCGCAAGATCAAGGTCGTTATCCGCCACGTGGTGGTGCCGGGCATTACCGACACGGTGGAGGAGTGCGAGAAGCTCGGTCGCCTCATCGCTCCATGGCACAACGTGGTGGGCCTGGAAATGCTGCCGTATCACACGATGGGTGTCGTCAAGTACGAGCAACTGGGCATTCCCTATAAGCTCGAGGGCGTGCCCCAGATGGATACCGCGCGCATGCCCGAGCTGCGCAATGCCGTTATGGCCGGTATGAAAAAGCGCCGTGCGGAGCTCAGGTCGGCCATCGGCTAACAAGCCATTTTTGCCCCTTTATGATACCCGAGCTGTACTGGCCTAACGGCTTGGTGCTGACACGGTTGAGCCAAAATGCTGGTACCATACCGTGGATAAGCAATTTGCACGGATTTGGGGGATGGCATGGCAACCATCGCGATCATAGGCGCACTCGAAAAAGAGGTTGCGCAGATTAAGGAAGAGCTGAGTGGCGCGCATGAGTCGCAGGAGGCGGGCTTGACCGTTGTGAACGGTGGGCTTTCGGGTCTGACGGTGGTCGCTACGACCGCTGGCATGGGTACCGTGAACGCCGCTGCCGCAACGCAGCATCTCATCAGCAAATACGCCCCGCAGGCCGTTGTGTTTTCGGGTATCGCGGGAGGCCTAAACCCTAAACTGCATATTAACGACGTGGTTATAGGCAAGTGCCTGCGCTATCTGGATACCGATACGGCACTCATCGCCGAGTCCGCGCCGGGGCTCGAGGAGTTTGTCTCGACGCCGGCGTTGGCTGATGTTGCCGCCGCCGTGCTTGCCGAGCATGGATTTGTGGATGCCTCGGCGGATGAGAATTCTGCGGAGAAGGACCCCAAGCAGTTCCTGTGTGGCACTATCGCCACGGGTGACCGCTTTGTTACGGGTGACGCCATGCGTAACGCTGCGATTGAGGCCGCGCATGCCGATTGCGTCGAGATGGAGGGCGCGGCAATTGCGCACATCGCGGCCAAGAATGGTGTCGATTGCCTGGTGCTGCGTGCTATCAGCGATAATTGTGACGAGGCATATGACGCGTTTTGTGAGCGCGAGTTCGATCTGGATGAGTACGCTCGTACCGCGAGCGGCATCACGCTTGACATCGTTCGTCGTATCGCCGCCGCGTAATAGCGCGCCCGTTTTGTAAAAACCTACGACCAAGGAGTGTCCATGGCCGATTCCATTAACTACCAGCTTGCCAAGTTCGTTGCCAGCTATGGCAAGGTTTCGCAGATTCCCGAGTCCACCTGCCCCGAGGTGAGCTTCGTCGGCCGCTCCAACGTGGGCAAGTCATCGATCATGAACAAGCTTTTTGGCCGCAAAAACCTGGTCAAGGTTTCGAGCACGCCGGGCAAGACGAGCAACATCAACTTCTTTGAGGCTGACGACGTGCACTTCGTCGACCTGCCGGGCTATGGTTTCGCCCGTCGTTCCAAGGCCGAGCGCGACCGTTGGGCCGAGCTCATCGGCGACTTCTTCGACTCCGAGCGCAGCTTTAACCTGGTTGTATCGCTGGTGGACATTCGCCACGACCCGAGCAAGCTCGACCATGACATGATCGACTACCTGCAGGGCAACGAGTTCAACTTTATCGTCTGCCTCACCAAGGCCGACAAGCTCAGCCGCACCCAGCAGGCCCGCCAGGCAGCAGCCATCAAAAAGCAGCTCAACGTCCCGGCCGAGAACGTGATCATCACAAGCTCCCAGACCGGTATCGGCATCGATGAACTAAAAAAGCGCATCGCCGAGGCTTGCCTCTAGCAAGTGCTCCTTACCAGCAAGAGCCCCTGCCAATAAAAATCAACTATCAGCTTGGCGCCCCTTCAAAGCGTGGGTCCCTGTAGACGTCCTCAGCAAGGTAGGCGCAGGGACGGTCGGGATGTTCCCTCAAAATCATTCCGCAGCGCGAAGGCCCCTTGTCCGTCGCTCCGTAGGAGCAGGACAAGGGGCCTTCATGCGCGAGGACGATTTTGAGGGAACATCCCGACCGTCCCGGACAGGTATATGGGGAGGATGTCTACAGGTACTCGATTTGAGCGCCCTCGGTGTCGCACGTCAGAATGTGCGTGTCACACTTGGGGAACTGCTCGCGCAGCTTGACCTGCAGGAACTTCGCCACGATGGTGTCGTCAGTCACGGCCATGAGGGTCGAGCCGGAGCCACTGATCCAGATGGTCTTGGCGCCTCCGTTAAGGCAGGTGTCGCGCACGGCGTTGTAGTCGGGGATGAGGCGGCGGCGATAGGGCTCCTGGATGCGGTCGTCGTTGGCGGCGGCAATCAGGTCGAGGTCACCAGTCTCCAGGCCGCGCGTCATGCCGGCGATGCGGCCCATTTGCCATACGGCGGTGGAGAGTGGAATCTCCTGTGGCACAACCTTGCGGGCCTCGCTCGTATGCACCTCGTAGGGCGGAATCACGGTAATAAAACGCAAGCGATCGCTCACCTCATAGCGCAGGCACTGGGGGAGCGAATCAGTCGGCGTAAAGGAGCAGACGGCGCCGCCCAGGATGGCGGGGGCGACGTTATCGGGATGGCCCTCGACCTCGGTGGCGATGCGGACGAGTTCGGCGCGGTCGACGGTGTGGCCTGTCAGCGCGGCGGCAGCCATGATGCCGGCGACGACGCAGGTGGAGCTGGAACCCAGGCCGCGGGCGACGGGCACGTCGGTCTGAATGTCGATGGCAACGGGAAAAGCCGGCTCGCCCCATGCGGCCAGCGCATCGACAAAGCTGACGTAAACCAGGTTGTTCTCGTTTTGGAACTCTTCGGGGCAGCCCGTGATGGTGAGCTTGTCGGCGCGCTCGAAGGTGAAGTGCGAGTAGAGGCTGACGGCCATGCCGAGGGTGTCGTAGCCGATGCCTAGGTTGGCGCTGGTTGCTGGGACGGTGATTTTGATCATGTGGGTCCTCCTTGGCGGGTCTGACCGTTTAGTTCGCTGCTCGGGCAGTCCTGGCTCGCTCGGAAAGCACATTAAGTGCTTTCCGGCTCGTGCGGAACTCGCGACGAACTAAACGGCCAGACCCGCTCGCATGCTCGTCATCATCCCGAAAGCTAAATAAAAAGAAGGTGCGCCGGCTTGCGCCGGCGCTTAATAAGGGGTTTAGTTGGTTGCCATCTTTTTTGCAGCCTGCTCTACGTAGCTGGCCATCTCATCGACGTCGCAGACGTCTTCGAAACGGACGGGTTTGGATTCGAGTTCGGCGAGCTGGGCTGGGGCGACCGTGTTGGTTGCCTGCTCGAGCACGCGCATGGCCTCAAAGTCGTCCTTGGGAACGTCGAGGCCCAGGGCGTCGCAGCAGGCGCGCGGGAACTTGTAGGGGCTGGCGGTCGAAAGCAGCACGCGGGCCTTGGCGCCCTCGGCGGGGGCGACCTTTTCAAAGACGTGATAGCCGCAAGCGGTGTGCGGGTCGATCACATAGCCGTTTGCATCCCAGCAGTTCTTGATAGCAGCGCGGACCTCGTCCTCGCTGGCCCAGCCGCAGCCAAACACACTCTGGATCTTGGCCAGCAGCTCGGCGGGCACCTCATAGCGACCAGTCTGTGCCAGCTGCTCCATAAGGCCGGCAACGAGTTCGCAGTCGCCATCGGACAGGAAGTACAGCATGCGCTCCAGGTTAGAGCTGATGAGGATGTCCATCGACGGCGAGATGGTCGTGAAGAACGGACGGTTGCGGTCGTAGACGCCGGTGGTCAGGAAGTCAGCGAGCACGTTGTTCTTGTCGCTCGCGACGATGAGCTTGGCGACGGGCAGACCCATGCACTTGGCATAGTAGCCGGCCAGGATATCGCCAAAGTTGCCGGTCGGTACGCAGAACTCCACGGAGTCGCCGGCCTCGATGGCGCCGGCGCGCAGCAGCTGCGCATAGGCGGCAAAGTAGTAGACGACCTGCGGCACCAGGCGACCGACGTTGATCGAGTTGGCGCTTGAAAGCACCGTGCCGGCGGACTCAAGACGCTCGGCAAGCTCCTTATCGGCAAAGATGCGCTTGACGGCGCTCTGGGCATCATCGAAGTTGCCGCGGATGCCGCAGACGGCGACGTTGTCGCCCTCTTGCGTGGACATCTGCAGGTTCTGGACGCGGCTGACTTTGCCTTCGGGATAAAAGACGGTAATACCCGTGCCCGGAGCGTTGGCAAAACCGGCGAGTGCGGCCTTGCCGGTGTCGCCCGACGTGGCGGTGACGATCATGATGCGCTCGGCGCCGCCGTCCTTGGCGGAAGTGCGGGCCATCAGGCGGGGGAGCATCTGCAGGGCGACGTCCTTAAAGGCACTCGTGGGGCCGCCAAAGAGCTCCATCACATAGGTCTGAGGGGCGTCAGCGCCCGGCGCAGCGTCGAGTTTAACGAGCGGCGTAACCTCTTCACTCGCGAACGTGCCGCGGTATGCCTCGTCGACACACGCCGAAATTTCTTCGGCCGTGTAATCATTCAGTAACATTCCCAACACATCTTGAGCGATTTCAAAGTACGATTTATCTGCAAGCGAGCTGATATCGACCTGCTGGGTGCCGAGCTCGTCCGAGACAAACAGACCCCCGTCGGGAGCGATGCCGATACGGATTGCCACCTTACTTGAGCACGATAAAGTGCGTCCTCGTGTACTATGATAAGTTCCCATATAACACTGCTCCTCGGATGCCTTGGTCCCAATCGGTGAAACCATGGTATCAGAGCGTGCAAAATAGGTTCGCAGAGGCTTTTTAGAAAGGTAACCTCCAGCCCATGATTAAGATTGCCAAGTTTGGCGGCTCGTCGGTCGCCGACGCCGAACACTTCAAGAAGATCAAGGCCATCGTCGATGCCGACCCGGCTCGCCGTTTTGTGGTGGTTTCCGCCTGCGGTCGCCGTTTTAAGGGTGACACCAAGGTGACCGACCTGCTCTATCTGGTCAATGCGCACGTTAAGTACCACGTGTCGTGTGAGGAGCTGCTTGAGGACATTGGCCAGCGCTATTTTGATATCGCTGACGAGCTGGAGCTCACCTATCCCATCCGTGAGGAGTTCGCGGCCTTTGCCGAGCGCGCCCGCTCGGGCGGTTACTCCACCGAGGAGCTCGTGAGCCGCGGTGAGTACTTCACCGCTCGCCTGATGGCCGAGTACCTGGGCCTGCCGTTCCTGGATGCCGCGACGGTCGTTGCGTTCCATCACGACGGTACGCTCAGCATGAACCGCACCTCCGAGCTGGTGCAGGAGTACGGTCAGCAGGGCGGCTTTGTTATGCCCGGTTTCTACGGCGCGACGCGTGAGGGCCAGATCAAGCTGCTCGATCGTGGCGGCGGCGATATCTCGGGCTCGATTTTGGCTAAGTGCCTGGGCGCCGACCTATACGAGAACTGGACCGACGTCTCGGGTTTCTATTCTGCGGATCCGCGTATTGTTCCGGAGGCTCAGCCCATTGCGCGCGTTACCTACGAGGAGCTGCGCGAGCTTTCGTACATGGGCGCAAGCGTCCTGCACGAGGAAGCCGTGTTCCCCGTGCGCGAGGCAGGCATTCCGCTGGTCATCAAGAACACCAATGCGCCGCAGGACCCCGGCACCATCATTAGCGAGACGGCTGATGAAGGCGAGGCGGAGCCCATCATTACCGGCGTGACCGGCAAGCGCGGTTTTGTCGCCATCAACGTCGCCCGCGACCGCACCAAGCCCCGCGTCGGCTTTATGCGCCGTGCGCTTTCGGTGTTCGAGCGCTATGACGTTTCCGTCGAGCACATGCCCACCGGTGTCGACCGCTTTGGCGCCGTGGTGCAGGAGCAGGATGTGCACGATTCGCTGTACTCACTCGTGGGCGACATCCAGCAGGAGGTCGAACCGCTCGAGATCGAGGTTGTCGAGGGCTTGGCGCTCATCGCTACCGTCGGCCGCAACCTGCGCGGTCGTGCAGGTATCTCGGGCCATCTGTTTGGCATGCTCGGCCAGGCCGGCGTGAGCGTGCGTATGATTTCGCAGAGCTGTGACGAGATCAACATCATTATCGGTGTCGAGGAGAAGGACTTCGACCTAGCGATTCGGACCATTTACCGTGCCTTCTCCGATGAGAACGGCATTGTGAAGGTCTCCGACCTGGAGGCTCCCGCGCCGGTCGATCCCGCTCTGGCCGCGCTCAAAAAGTAGCGACTGCTCGGTAGATTTTTGGGTCATGTCTCAAAAAACTAAGGCGGGGCGTTTCGTTTCGGTTTCGTTTCGACGGGGCGGGTTTCGTGTCCGCCCCGTTCTTGTATACACTGGCAACAATATTCGGCCTGCTTGGCGTGCGGGCGATAGCCACAACCTTTAAAGGGGGAAGCATGAAACAGTACACGGTTGCTATTTTGGGCGCCACGGGAGCCGTGGGCACCCAGATGCTCGAGTGCCTCAACGAGCAGGAGTTTCCGGTCGGTAAGCTCAAGCTGCTAGCGAGCGCGCGCTCTGCAGGCAAGACCGTTGAGTTCCGCGGCGAGCAGGTTGTGATTGAGGAGGCTTGCCCCGAGGCCTTTGAGGGCTGCGACATCGTACTCGGCGCCGCCGGCGACGATATCGCCAAGGAGCTGCTGCCTGAGGCCGTCAAGCGCGGCGCCGTCGTAGTCGATAACAGCCACGCCTTCCGCATGGATCCCGAGGTGCCGCTGGTCGTGCCCGAGATCAATGCCGACGATATCAAGTGGCATCACGGCCTTATCGCCAACCCCAACTGCGCGACCATTATCGGCCTGGTTCCCACGTGGCCGCTACATCAGCTCGCTGGCGTGAAGCGCATGATCGTCTCGACGTACCAGGCGGCTTCGGGTGCTGGCGCTCCCGGTATGGCCGAGCTCGAGGCTCAGCTGGCCGCCCTGGGCCGTGGCGAGGAGATTCCCGAGCCGCGCGCGTTTGCCGCCCAGCTCGCGAGCAACCTGATTCCGCAGATTGGCGGCGTCAAGGAGGAGGGCTTTACCTCCGAGGAGATGAAGTTGCAAAACGAGGGCCGCAAGATCATGCATCTGCCCGAGCTGCGCGTGAACTGCACCTGTGTGCGCGTGCCCGTGCTGCGCTCGCACTCCGAGAGCATCACGCTTGAGTTCGAGCGCGACATCACGGTGGAAGAGGCCCGTGCCGCGCTGGCTGCCGCTCCGGGTGTCAAGCTAGTTGACGACATGAGCGCCGAGGATGCGCACGACCGCTTCCCCATGCCGATGGACACCTCCGACCAGGACCTGATTTGGGTCGGTCGCGTACGCCGCGACATCTCGAACCCCGAGGCTGCGCGCGGCATCACCTTCTGGTGCTGCGGCGACCAAATCCGTAAGGGCGCGGCAACCAACGCCGTCCAGATCGCTAAGCTGCTCTGCGAGTAAGTTGACCTGTCCGGCGGGGACCGGGCTTAGTTTTCAGAACGTCCTCGACCATGTGTGGCGCCTTGTCCTGCTCCTTCGGAGCCGCGGACAAGGCGCCACACTGGTCTGCGGAGTGTTCTGAAAGCTAAGCCCGGCCCCCGCCTGCGGTGACTCGGCTGCGAGCAGTCTGCGATGGGGCCGTTGTTGGTTGGGGCCGCTGGGCTGATGTGGGGGGCGCGCGGCTGTTGCGGGCCCTGGTCCCGGCGGCGGCCTCGGCGCTTCGCGCCTGCTGCCTGCGGGGACTTTGGGGTCGTGCGGCAGCTGCGGCGCTGCGCGCCTGCTGCCTTGGGTGACTTTGGGGTCGATTGGGGTTGTCTGCACAATTCGCGGTATTATGTTGCGGAGTTTTGAAAGGAGCCGCTGGTGGTCACGACGACGTTTGCTTCGCCTTTGGGCGAAATCTTGCTTGCCGCTGATGGCCGCGGTCTGACGGGACTTTGGTTTGAGGGGCAGGAGCATTTTGGCTCCACGCTTCTCAAAGAAGATCCCGAACATGTTGAAGGCGCCGATGCAGTTTCTGGTGCTGGCGGCATGTCGTCGGTGAGTCCGGCAAATGGTGCGGCGTCTTCGGTGCTTGAGCGTTCCTGGGCTTGGCTGAATGCTTATTTTGCAGGGCAGGAACCTCGGTTTACGCCGCCGTTGCATATGATCGGCACGGCGTTTCAGCGTGAAGTTTGGTACGAGCTGCTTTCTATTCCGCGTGGCGAGGTCGCTACGTATGGCGAGATCGCCCAGCGTGTTGCGGCTCGACATCGTGTACCGGGAAACGAGGCGCCCGTTGTGTCTCCCCGTGCCGTGGGGACTGCGGTTGCACGCAATCCCATTTCGATTATCGTGCCGTGCCATCGCGTGGTTGCCGCCGATGGTTCGCTCAACGGATATGCCGGCGGGCTTGACCGCAAGGAGTGGCTGCTTCGGCTTGAGGGCGCGTACGAGGAATAGTGCCCGAGCTCTTTGCATGATAAAGGTGCCGCGAAAGGGTGAGTTGCTGTTCTATCGTCTCCGGCGTGCGGACAAGCGTTTGACATCTGCGCCTTAAGTTTGGCTAAGCCATATCCTGCGTATTTAAAAACGCGCAGGTTGAGCGGCTAAGGCTGCGCTAAGGCGGTTGACGGTGCGCTATCATCGGCAGTATCGAAACCTGTATAGCCGTGCGCCAAAGGAACAACTATGAAGCTGATGCTTGCCGAGGACGAACCCGGCCTCTCCCGCGCCCTTACCGCGATTCTTCAACATAGCGACTACGAGGTCGATACCGCGCTCGATGGTCTGACGGCGCTCGAGTATCTGCTCGCCAACGACTATGACGCCGCAATTCTGGACATCATGATGCCCGGCATGGACGGTATCGAGGTACTCAAGCGCACACGCGCCGCCGGTAAGCGACTGCCCATCATCATGCTCACGGCAAAAAGCGAGGTGTCCGATAAGGTCGAGGGCCTGGATGCCGGTGCCAACGACTACCTGACCAAGCCGTTCGCCGCCAAGGAGCTGCTCGCACGCATTCGCGCCATGACGCGTGCCGCGACGGCAATTGACGCCACGACGCTCAGCGTGGGCAACGTGCGCCTCGACACGGCATCGTGCACACTCGTGGGCCCTTTGGGCGAGGAGCACCTGGCCAATCGAGAGTTTCAGCTTATGGAGCTCTTTATGCGCAACGCCGGCACGCGCATGCCCACCGAGCGTTTGATGCTCGAAGTTTGGGGTGAGGACGCGCCCGAAGGCGCTAACGTGGTGTGGGTCTATATCTCGTACCTGCGCAAAAAGCTGACGGCGCTTGGTGCCAACGTGGCCATCCGTGCATCGCGCAACCAGGGCTATTCGCTCGAGGTTGTTGAGGAGGGCGAATAGGCGTGAGCGCGAGTGCGTGGTGGAAGCGCACGACGGCAAAGCTCGGCATGGGCGCGGACTCGGGTAATCCGGGGCGCGCCGATGCTGCCAGTGCAATGGGACGTCGCCTGCGTCGTAAGTTCATCCTGGTTGCCATGGGTGCCGTGACCGCCGTGCTTACGCTTATCATCGCCGGCATCAATATCGTCAACTACTCGCATGTCTGCAAGATGGCCGACGCTCGTCTGGACTATATCTTGGCGGGCAAGGACGGCATCGATTGGACGGATGAGCCCAAGACCGATCTCGGCGAGGATGTGGGCGCCGGTAAGACCGCTGCCGGTGACAGGGTGGTCATGCGCACCGGGCACTTCGAAGGTATGACGGCGGAGTCTCCCTTCGACACGCGCTACTTTACGGTGTCGATTGCCGGTGGGCAGGTGACCGATGTCAACACGGCCCGCATTGCCGCGGTGGGTGCCAAGCGTGCTGCACGCATCGCTGCAGGACTATATTCCAAGGGTTGGACCTCGGGCTTTTCTGGTAACTACCGCTATACGGTTACGGTTCAGGGCGACGAGACCACCTATGTGTTTGTGGACTGCTCGCGCGAGCTTGCAAGCTTTCATTCGTTTTTGAGCGCGAGCGTGGCGATTAGTTGCATTGGCTGGCTGGCGGTGTTGGCAATTGTGGCGGGTGCCTCGGGCGCGGTGATTCGGCCGATGGTCGAGAGCTACAGCAAGCAAAAGCGCTTTATTACCGATGCAAGCCACGAGATCAAGACGCCGCTGGCCGTGATTGATGCCGCCAATGAGGTGCAAGAGATCGAGAGCGGCGAGAGCGAGTGGACGCAGAGCATTCACGAACAGGTTGCACGGTTGACGGCGCTCACGGAGCGTCTGGTGTTTTTGGCTCGCATGGACGAGGGTTCGGCGGGCTTTACCATGATATCGATCGATCTTTCGGAGGCAGTGGACAAGGCGGCGTCGCCGTTTGAGTCGGTGGCGGTTTCGCGTGGCAAGCGTCTGTCGACGTCGATTGCGAGTGGCGTGCGGGCCCATGCCGATGCTGCAGCGGTGGCGCAGGTGGTTGAGCTGCTGCTGGATAACGCCACGCGCTATGCGAGTGAGGGCAGTGTAATTGAGTTGAGTCTGCGTGCCGTCTCACGCGGTGCAGGCAAAGGTTCGGCCGAGCTTGTCGTTTCGAACGCCGTGGACGAGCTGCCCGAAGGCGACCTAGATCGATTGTTCGACCGCTTCTATCGTGCGGACGTGTCGCGCAGCTCCAAGACGGGCGGCTCGGGCGTGGGCCTATCCGTGGTGCGTGCCATCGCCGAAGCCCATGGTGGGAGCGCTTCTGTCTGCGGCCACGGCAACCAGATCACCTTCACCGTCCGCCTCTAAAACCTGCCAAAATGAACCTGTCCCTTTTTGGTCGGTGCGAAATGGGTAATACTAAAGAGTTATCCGACCAGATGGGAATTAATCGATGGCCTATATCGAATTCAAAGACGTCATCAAGGCATACGGCGAGGGCGACGCCCGCATTCACGCACTCGACGGCGCGAGTTTTACGGTCGAGCGCGGCGAGCTCGCCATCATTTTGGGTGCTTCAGGCGCCGGTAAAACGACGGCGCTCAACATCTTGGGCGGCATGGACACGGCAACTTCCGGCACCGTGACGGTGGACGGGCGCGACGTGAGCTCCGCTAACGAGGCGCAGCTCGTGGAATACCGCCGCGCCGACGTCGGCTTTGTCTTCCAGTTCTACAATCTGGTCCCCAACCTGACGGCCCTCGAAAACGTTGAGCTCGCAGCTCAGATTTGCCCCGATTCGCTCGATGCCGAACAAACGCTTCGCCAGGTTGGCCTGGGCGAGCGCCTGGGCAACTTTCCGGCACAGCTTTCGGGCGGCGAGCAGCAGCGCGTGTCCATCGCCCGCGCACTGGCAAAGAACCCCAAGCTGCTTCTGTGCGACGAGCCCACGGGCGCGCTCGACTATAAAACCGGCAAGCAGATCTTGCAGCTGCTGCAGGATACCTGCCGCAAGCAGGGCATTACGGTCATCATCATCACGCACAACTCCGCGCTCGCGCCCATGGCCGATCGCCTGATTCGCTTTAAGAGCGGCCGCGTGGAGAGCGAGACGGTCCAGCAAAATCCCGTGCCTATCGAGACGATCGAGTGGTAGCGCCCATGGATCAGGACCGCCAAAACAGCCAACGCCGCGACGCGCAGAACACGGAGCGCGAGCAGGATTTTACGACCTACCGCACTGCCCAAAGCTCAAACGATATGGTGCCGACGGTGTTTCGCCGCGGTGTCTACCGCACGATTCGCGGCAGCCTCAAACGCTTCTTGTCTATCGTCGTGATCACCGCGCTCGGCGTGAGCGTGATGTGCGGCCTTAAGGCGGGTTGCGAGGACCTGTGCGATTCGGTTGACGCCTACTTCGACCAGCAAAATGTCTATGACATTAACGTGCAGTCGACCTATGGCCTGACTGACGATGATCTCGACGCCATCCAAGAGGTCGATGGCGTCGAAACGGCCGAGGGCATCTACACCGAGACCGCCTACACCGCCGTGGGCACAACGCGCGAGCGCGTGGTCGTGCAAAGTCTCTCCAAGGAGAATATCGATCAGCCAGTGCTCGTGAACGGCGATTTGCCCGAGAGCGCCGATGAGGTCGCGGTGACTTCGAAGTTCCTGAAGGCTTCGGGCAAAAAGCTCGGCGATACGGTGAGCTTTGCTGCCAACGATGCGAGCTCGTCGAACCAAAGTGCCAAGGATCAGTTTGCCGATGGCGATTACACCATCACGGCCGAGGTTCTCGATCCCACTGATGTGAGCTCCGACTCGACGGTCAACGCCTTCCGTGCCGCCTCGGCGGCGGACTATAAGTTCTATGTGAGCGAGGACGCCGCGACATCTTCTTCCTACTCCGCGGTCCACGTGGTCGTCGAGGGAGCCAAGGATCTCAACTCATATTCGGATGCCTACGCGGCAAAGATCAATGAGGTCAAGGGCAATATAGAGAAGATCCGCGAGGAGCGTGAGAAGGCGCGCGCTCAGGAGCTGACGGTCGACACGCCGACAAGCTTGGATGCGGCCGAGCGTCAGGCCGCCATGCTCTTTGGGATCGAGCAGGACAACATCAATCGCATGGCCGAGGGCAGCGACGAGCGTGCGCAGGCGCAAGCCGACCTGGACCAGCGCCGTGCCGCCGCCGACCAACAGTTTGCCGACGCCCGCGCCGAGCTTTCCGACCTGGGCGAATGCACCTGGTACATCCAGGACCGCGGCAATATCGCAAGCTACTCGAGCGTCGAGAGCGACAGTTCTTCGATCGAGGCCATCGCCACGGTTTTCCCATTTATCTTCTTTGTCGTCGCTGTGCTCATCAGTCTTACCACCGCCACGCGCATGGTCGAGGAGGAGCGCACGCTTATTGGCCTGTACAAGGCGCTTGGCTATTCACGCGAGCGCATCCTGTCCAAATACGTGGACTATGCGCTGTGGGCATGTCTGATCGGCGGCGTGCTCGGCAACATCATCGGATTTGTGGGCCTGCCGCTGTTCCTGTTTACGGTGTTCGACGACATGTACTCGCTGCCCCAGATGCTGCTCTCGTACGACATCGTGTCCTCAATCGTCTCGGTGGCGCTGTTTGCCGTGGGCGTGGTGGGCGCTACGATTATCGCCTGCCGCCACGAGATGGCCGAGACCCCGGCCTCGCTCATGCGTCCCAAGGCCCCACGCGCCGGCTCTCGCATCTTGCTTGAGCGCATCGGCTTTATCTGGCGCCGCATGGGCTTTTTGAACAAGGTGGCAGCACGTAACCTGTTCCGCTACAAAAAGCGCGCTTTTATGACCATCTTCGGTATCGCCGGCTGCACGGCGCTCGTGATCTGCGGTATGGGCATTCGCGACACGTCGGTGGCGCTTTCGCCCAAACAGTACGGGCATATCACGCGCTACGACCTGCTGGCGGTCGCCAATCCCGACGATTTTTCGCAGACGTGCGCGGCATTGGATGAGCGCAGCGCGGCCAATGATTTCAACGTGACCGTGACCTCGACCCTGCCGATTATGACCGACAACGTCACCTTTACGTTTGGCGGCAAGAGCGAGACCGTGCAGCTGATCGTGGTGCCCGATGACCGCACGGGTGACTTGGGCGATTACGTGCGTCTGGAGGATGAGTCCAATGAACCGCTGCCTTTGCGTGACGGAGACGTGTATCTGAGCAAGAGTTCACAGCTGGTGCTGGGGATTCAGCCGGGCGATACGGCTCACGTCCAGGATTCGTCGCTCAATGTTGCCAAGGTCAAAGTCAGCGACATTTCGCTTAACTATCTGGGCAACACGCTTTACATGACGCAGGGCACCTATGAGCGTGCGTTCGGTCGAAGCGCACGTCTTAACGGCGTCTTTGTGCTGCTTAAGGGCTCGTCGGCCGACCAGATTGCGTTTAGCAAGAATCTTAAGAGTGACGGTTGGCTTACGATTTCGAGTACGGCCGAGCATTGGGAAAACTATGAGGCGAACTTTACGATCATCAATTCGGTTGTGGTGCTCGTGACCTTCATGGCAGCGTGCCTGTCGTTTGTGGTGGTGTTTACGCTGTCCAACACGAATATCTCCGAGCGCGAGCGCGAGCTGGCGACCATCAAGGTACTGGGCTTCCGCCGCGGTGAGGTGCACCATTACGTCAACAAGGAGACGTTGATCCTCACGGCGATTGGCGCTGCGCTGGGCGTGCCGCTGGGCGGCTTGCTGGCCGAGAGTTTTACGTACATTTTGCAGATGCCGTCGCTGTACTTTGATGTCGAGGTCGAGCCGCTAAGCTACGTGCTCGCCGTGGTGCTTTCCTTTGGCTTTACGTTTATCGTCAACCTCGCCACCAATCGTACCCTCAACAAGATCGACATGGTCGGCGCCCTCAAGAGTGCCGAGTAACCTGCCAAAAAGGGACAGGTTTATTTTGGCAGGTTTTATCTGGGCAAACGCCGGGCAGCCTATAGGTGGCCCGGCGTTTGTTGCTTTGCTATCTTCTGCTCGCAAGCGTGGATGAGAAGCTCTCTTTAGCCTTCGAGATTGGGCTTGAATGGGTCGTATGCCACAAAACGGGCCTATCTACTACGTTTAATTGGATACTCTCAATCATGCCAGGAAAACGAAAAATAAAACCGCAGGTAAAAGGCCTGTCGCTTTTCGAAAAATGCGGTCATGGTTGGCCCCATCGAGTTAAACGTAGTAGATGGCTCCTTTTCGTGGCGGACCATCAAACGAACGCCGATGCTTGTGCTGTAGCCGCTCCGATCATTCGTAAGTTGCGGTGGAATAGTTCTTAGATTCAGCCATTTGCGGGCTAAGCAGGAACTATTTCACCGCAACTTAATTTCAGACCAGGCACCCGCAGCAAGAAGACGAATAGCCACGGCCTCCTTAGTTACCGCAGGAGGCCCCAGGGCTTACCTCCCAAATCTTTCCGCAGGACGGAAGGATCCCGCCGCGCGAAGCGCACGGCGGGATCCTGACATGTCCGAGGACGATTTGGGAGGTAAGCCCTGGGGCCTCCGATGAGAGCAGTTCCAGCCGAGGCTATTCGTCGCCGAAGCTGATGCCCAACGCCTTGGCCTCGCGTACCAGATCGCTCTGGGGGTCGACATACTTGAGCTTGCCGGCGACCTCCTCGAGCGGCATGTGGCACATCTTGCCGTCGCGCAGGGCAATCATGTAGCCAAACTCGCCGCGCAGGCAGCCAAGCGCGGCCTCGACGCCGCACTGGGTCGCAAAGATGCGGTCCTGGGCGTCGGGCTGGCCGCCGCGCTGCGTGTGACCGGGGATGGCGACGCGGGTCTCGCGACCGGTCTTGGCCTCAATCTCCTTGGCGATGTCGTACACGATTGACGGGCTCGTGCGCTCGGCGAGCTTCTTCTTGTACTCCTTCTTGGATAGCGCTGCGTCCTCCTTGGAGATGGCGCCCTCGGCGACGGCCACGATGGTAAAGCGGCTGCCGGTCTCCATGCGATGCTCGATGGTCTTGATGACGTTATCCATGTCGTAGGGAATCTCGGGAATCAAGATGACATCCGCGCCGCCCGCGACGCCGGCGTACAGCGGGATCCAGCCAACCTTGTGGCCCATGATCTCGATGACAAACACGCGGCCGTGGCTCGAGGCGGTAGTGTGGATGTCGTCGATGCACTTGGTGGCGACGTCGATGGCGCTCGTAAAGCCAAACGTCAGCTCGGTGCCCCAGGTGTCGTTATCGATGGTCTTGGGCAGGGCGATAACGTTGAGACCCTCTTCGCGCAGGCGGTTGGCAGTCTTGGTGGAGCCGTTGCCGCCCAGCATAAACAGGCAGTCGAGCTGCAGCTTGTGATAGGTGTGGACCATCGCCGGCACCTTCTCGACGCCGTCAGCCTCGGGAATGTCCAGACGCTTGAACGGTGTGCGGCTCGTGCCCAGGATGGTGCCGCCGCGGGTGAGGATGCCGCTAAAATCGGCGGGCGTCATGACGCGGAACCTGCTGTAGATAAGGCCCTGGTAGCCGTCCTCAAAACCATAGATCTCGATAGGTTCTTCGCTATTGGTCATAAGCGTTTTGACGATGCCGCGCATGGTGGCGTTGAGCGCTTGGCAGTCGCCGCCACTGGTAAGAAGACCGATCCTAAGCATGATGAATCCTTCCGGGCAAGTTATAACATGCGCATAAGTTTACCCCCGCACACTGTTGATACGGGGGTAAAACGTGTTAGCTCAAGCGTATAGAAATGTAAACAACGTCAGGCGAGCGTAAGGTCGACGGGCCTGGGTCCTTACAGTACGAAGGCGTCGACGTCGCCCCAGTGGCGGCGCAGCGTAATGGCGGCGGCGGGTTCGGTATTGTCAAAGACGACCGACCATTGCGTATTGCTGGTGATGTCTTCCGGATTGGGCTCTTGCGCCGCGGCGCGCAGGGCTTCCCAGACAATCGTTTCGTCCTGGGCACCGACATGAGCGTCAAGGACATCGGCGATTGCGACGGCGCGCTCTTTACCATGGCCCAGCTCGCCATTCTTTTGGTTGGGCAGCACTTCGTCGCCATAGCAGGCGTAGAAGTTTGTAACCTGGCGTACAGGAGTCGCTTTGAAAGCGCGGTCCGGATCGCGCGGATCCCACTCTACTACGCGCGCGTCACCGGCGGCGTCGTTGATAAAGAAGTGGTAATCGCGTCCGGCCATGGCGTGCATGTCGTAGGCGGAAAGCAGGTCGACGGCCTCTTGCGTGGTAGCCGCGCGGTCGAGCATCAGACGGATGGCGAGCGAGGTATTGATGACGGGGCGTTGCGCGTCCTGGTCACAGGGCTTGGAATCCAGGGTGAGTACGGCAATGGACACGCCACATTCGTTGACGCCGTCGAGCTGGGCAAACGGGCCCATCAACGCCGCGGCGCGTCCGGTGATGGAGTCAAGCGGAGTGTTGGCGCCCAGGTTATTGAGGGCGGCAAACCCGATGGAAGCATAGCCGCCGCGTGGGTGATTGCGCACCAGCAGCGCCGAGGTGTCGTCTTTAAAGTCGTAATTGCGACCGGTGCGCACGCGGCCCTCGGCATCTACGGCGACAAAAGCGCTGCAGGCAAACTGGGGCGCCTGGACATGTACCGGCACACCGGGCAGCACCTGCGCCACCACGGCATCGATGTAGGCCTGGTCGTCGCGCACGCCAGCGGCGATGATGCGATCAAGATCGTAGTCGTAGGCGATGTCGATTGCGTACAGGTCATAGCCATCCGCGTAGCCGGTCAAGCGTTTGAGCGACGCGGCGGACTTGATTTGCTTGTGATAAACGATACCGGTGGCAGCGGCAAGGCCGACGGCGACTCCCGCGACACCGCAGGCGATGGCAATGTTACGTGGCTTCATGACGGCTCCTCTCGTCCTGTTAGCGTAATTGTCGCAAAAGGTGCACGGGCATGATGGCTCAACTTGGTGAGCGGTGCGGGATTAAACACGGAATGAAGAGTGCAGCGCTGGCGCGGCGGGGTATGCTGGAAGGGACCATCAACCCAGCGAAAGGGGAGAGCATGACGGATCAGGAAACGCCCGAGCGCGCGCATGTGACGGCCGATGATATCGAGGCCGCCAACGACCTTATCGACTTTATCGAGGCATGCCCCAGCATGTTCCATACGGCGGCAACCATTATGGCCGAGCTCGACGAAGCGGGCTTTACCTACCTGTCCGAGAACGCGGCGTGGGACATCGAGCCGGGCGGGCGTTATTACACGCAGCGCAACACCTCGAGCGTTATCGCCTTTAAGGTGGGCGAGGACCTGGCTGCTACGTGGGGCGAGGACGGCGTTGCCGGCGACTACCATTTTCAGCTGACGGCGTCGCACAGCGACTCGCCGACGTTTAAGGTTAAGGCCGTGCCCGAGCTCGACGGCGCGGGCGAGACGCTGCGCCTGAACACCGAGGCCTACGGCGGCATGATCGACTACACCTGGTTCGACCGTCCGCTGGCACTCGCGGGCCGCGTGCTGGTACGCGAGGGCGACCGTATTGAGAGCCGCCTGCTTGCCACCGAGCGCGAGGTCGCTATTATCCCGAGCCTTGCCATCCACATGAACCGCGGCGTTAACGAGGGCTTTGCGCCTAATCGTGCTGTCGACCTGTGCCCGCTCATCAGCGCCGGTGACCTTAAGCAGGGCGACTTTGATGCTCTGATCGCCGACGAACTGGACGTTGAGCCCGAGCAAATTTTGGGCCGCGATCTGTTCCTGGTCAATCGTCAGGATGCGCGCATTTGGGGCTGGGCCGATGAGTTTATCTCGACGCCCAAGCTCGACGACCTGGCATGCGCCTACACCTCTCTGCAGGCATTTTTGGGTGCCGAGAACGCGCACGATGTCTCGGTCTTTTGCTGCTTTGATAACGAGGAGGTTGGCTCCGAGACCAAGCAGGGCGCCATGTCGACGTTCTTGGCCGATGCGCTGCGCCGCATTAACGGCTCGCTGGGCTTTGACGACGAGTCGTACCACCGCGCGCTTGCCGCCTCGATGCTCGTGAGCTGCGACAACGCACATGCCGTGCATCCCAACCATGCCGAGAAGTGCGATGCCCGCAACCAGGTGGTGCTTAACGGGGGCATCGTCGTCAAGGAAGCTGCTAACCAGCACTACTGCACCGATGCCTTTAGCCGCGCGGTGTTCCAGGCCATCTGCGATGACGCCGACGTGCCCACGCAGGCCTTCGCCAACAAGAGTGATATGGCCGGCGGCTCCACCCTGGGCAACCTGTCGAATATGCAGGCGAGCATGCATGCCGTAGACGTGGGCCTGCCGCAGCTGGCCATGCACTCGAGCTACGAGACCGGCGGCGTGCGCGACGTGATGTGCGCCATCCGCGCCCTCACGGCCTTCTACGAGCGCGACCTAACCATCAACGGCGCCGAAAGCGTGGAACTCTAAAACCTGCCAAAAAGGGACAGGTTCATTTTGGCAGGTTTTATCTGGGCAAATGCCAGTGGCATTGCAAGTCGATAGGGCCCTAAAACGTCGCAGGTCGAATAAAAGTCAGCGAGAGCCCGCCGTTTGAGCCAAGGTGCCGTGAAATGAAAAGGCGCTGACCTTCTGGTCGCGCCTTTGAAATTGAACGGCAGATTGGCCAAACGGCGGGCTCGCAGCGTCGGCTCATTACGCCGTTTGTAAAACGGCGTAATTCTTAGTGCTCAATCCAACAGCGCAGGGTTTCGCCGACTTGCAAGTGACGCAGATTCTCCGCGGCGATGTCGACCACATTATTGAGTGTGGCCTCTAGGTGGAACCAGCCCGAGATATGCGGCGTGATGAGCATGTTGGGCGCATCCCACAGGGGGCTTGTCGCAAGCAGCGGCTCGGGGTCGGTGACATCGACCGCGGCACCGGCGAGATGACCCGACTCCAGGGCGGCAACCAAGTCGTCGGCGACCACAAGGTCGCCGCGGCCGCCGTTGGCAAAGAAGGCGCCCGGTTTCATCGCGGCGAAGAACTCGGCGTTCGCCAGGCCGCGGGTCTCGGGTGTGCTGGGCATAAAGGAAGCGACGATGTCAGCCTCGGCCAGGCGCTCGGGCAGTGCGTCCATGCCGTCCATGTCCTCAAACACTATGGGGTAGACGAGCGGATGGCGCTTGATGCCGCGGACGTGCGCGCCCATGCTGCGGCAGAGCGTGGCAAAGTGGCCGCCGATATCGCCCGCGCCCAGCACCAGCACGTTGGCATTTTTGAGCGAGGTGACCGGCCCTAAGTCCTCCCAGCGATGCTCGCGCTGCAGGTCCTGGTAGCTGGGCAGGCGCTTCATCATAGACAGCACCATGGCAAACATGTGCTCGCTCACGGCCTGGCCATAGGCGCCCACCGAGCAAGACAGCTTGGCGTCGGCTGGCACGGTGCCGGCGGCAAGGTAGTCGTCATAGCCGGCGGTCTGCAATTGCAACAGCCGGAGATGCTCGCATGCCGTGAGCATGTCAGGGTCGATGTTGCCCAGGATCACGTCGGCATCGGCGACCTGCTCGCGCGTGATGGCGTCGGCGCTCGTGTAGATAAAGTCCTCGCCCGGAGCGCTCGACTCGAGGATCGCGCGATGGCGGTTGTTGACGGGCAACAAAACCAGGATGTTCACAAGCAGTCCTCTCCGCTCGACCTGCCAAAAAAGGACAGGTTTATTTTGGCAGGTTGTATCAGGCAAACCGTTCAAATAAAACGCCGGATGCAAGACGAGCGTGCCCGTCAGCATCCGGCGCATCCACGGCTACCAGCTCAGCAGTTCGTAACCATCCTCGGTCACCACGAGCTGTACCTCGCACTGGGCCGAATCGCTACCGTCCTTGGTGCGCACGCACCAACCGTCACCCTTGCTAATCTTGATGTCGGGCGCTCCGGCGTTGACCATGGGCTCGATGGTAAAGACCATGCCCGGAGCCATGATGGTGTCCACATCGGGCGCCTCGGTGGTAAAGCCCACAAACGGGTCCTCGTGGAACTCCTTACCGATGCCGTGTCCGCCGTACTCGCGCACCACGCTAAAGCCGGCGTCCTCGACCGTCTTTTGCACGGCCTCGGCCATAACGGACAGCGGCAGCCATGGCTTGACGGCTGCCAAGCCCGCCTCCACGCTGGCGCGGGTGACGTCGACCAGGCGCTGGCGCTCGGCAGAGACCTCGCCGATGCAGAACATGCGGCTCGAATCACTAAAGTAACCGTCCAGGATCGTGGAACAGTCCACGTTGATGATGTCGCCCTCGTGCAGCACGTCCGCATCGCAGGGGATACCGTGGCAGACGACGTCGTTGATCGAGGTACACACGCTCTTGGGGTAGCCCTCGTAGTTGAGGTCGGCCGGCGTGCCGCCGTGCTCGACGGTGTGATCGTAGATCATCTGGTCGATCTGGTTGGTGGTCATGCCCGCGGCGATGTGCTCGCCTACGTAATCGAGCACGCCTACGTTGATGGCGGCCGAGCGTTTGATGCCCTCGATATCGGCGGGCGTCTTGTAGAGCGTGCGGGGCAGAACCTCCCAGCCCTCTTCCCACAAGCGCTCGAGGCGCTCATCGAAGGCGCTATGGCATTTCTTGTATTTCTTGCCGCTGCCGCACCAGCAAGCGTCGTTGCGTCCGGGTACGGGTCCTTTGTCATACATGGCTAACTTCCTTTCATCCGCAGCTAGTATAGCCCACCCATGCGTCCATAAAAGTTGCGGTGATATAGTTCCGATTTAAGCGGTTTAACAGCATAAACAGGAACTATATCACCGCAACTGATGGAGCGGGGTGGCGGACACTGGCTGCTGCGTGGTTTTGCTAGTAGCTCACCTGGCAGGGGATGCCGAGGGCGCGCACGCGTGCGGCAATGGCGTCGAGGACGTCGGGTGCTGCCTTGGCAAGGCCGGCGACCGGTGTCTCGCGCGCCACCGTGTAGATGGTCGCCTCCTGCGGACGAATGCGCTCGAGTGCCGCGAGCCAGGGGACAACGTACTCCTCGCCGGTGTTGTCGATGAGCTTGCCCTGATACTCGCCGGTCAAAAAGATCGTCTGGATAATAACGTGACCGTCAAAGCTTGCGAACGTCTCAATCTGGTGCTCGACGTCGTAGGGGCCAACAGGCTGGTCGAGCAGCTGGATAAATGCCGGGTCGACGGTATCGAGCTTAAGAATGTTGTCGTCGACCATCATGAGCGCATCGTGCACCTCGGGACGGTCGGCGCGCGTGCCGTTGGAAAGCACGGCGATCTTGGAGTTTGGGGCAAGCTCGTCGCGCAGCGCGACGGCGCCGGCGATGGCCTGCGGAAACTCCGGCGCGGCGGTGGGCTCGCCGTTGCCTGCGAAGGTGATCACATCGGGGAGCTCGCCCTCAGCTGCCATCTCGTGCAGCTTTGCCTCGAGCGCGTCGAGTACCACGGCAGCTGTGTTGTACCGCTCATGACAGGGGCGCTCGGCGTTGAGGCCGTTTTCGCAGTAAATGCAGTCGAACGTGCAGATTTTGCCGCTGGCCGGCATCATGTTGACGCCGAGCGAGAGACCAAGGCGACGGCTGCGAACGGGCCCAAAGATGGGGCTGGCATTCAAAAACGTAGACATAGGCATATGCTCCTCAAGACAATTGTGCCTAAGCATAGCATCGGCTCCAAAGCAAGGTGCGGGCCCTTGCTTTACAAGTTTCGTTTTTTCACGTCGCTCATTATGCCGTGCCAAGAAAAGCCTCGGGTCGGGTACAGTTAATCTGTTAACAAGGCGTAAGGCAATGCGGGTCCATCCAACTGCACTGACGTGCAACTGGATGAGCATTGATGATGGGGGCACAACATGGATTTTACAGTCGAGAATGCGGGCACCACGATTGCCTGTCGCGAATATGCCGTCCCGGATGTGTCGCCTGATACTCCTGCCTTGGTGTGCGTGCACGGCGCTTGTGTCGACGGCACATTTTTCGACGGTATCGCTTGTGAGCTCAGCCGCAACTACCGCGTAATTGCCTACGACCGCCGCGGCTGCGGTGGCAGCAGCGATGCGGCAGACGGCAGCTATGATCTTGCCGCTCAGGCCGCCGACCTGCAAGCCGTGATCGAACACGTTGGCGCTCCGGCAAATGTGCTTGCGCATAGTGCCGGTACGTTGGTTGCGCTGGAGCTTCTTCGCACCGAACCCCATCTCGTCGCCCGTGCGATTCTGCATGAGCCGGCTGTGTCGGCCAAAGGCGTCGGTATGGGCGCAGCTCCGGTTTTGCTCGATATGATTGCGGCGGGAAAGGTTTCAAGGGCGCTCCGGCTTTTCTTGGGAGCCCTCGGCGACTTGGACCCCGAGGCTCCTGGGACGACCGAAGCGGAAGTCAAACATGCCCTGCGCAATGGTCGTTGCTTTATGGCCAATGAATACGGAACAAATATGACATATGCTCCCGACTGGGAGCGCGCCCGCACGTCAAAGGCAGTGTCGGCCGTGTTTTTGGGCGAGCTCTCGGTCGGTACGCCCCGCGAGGCTGGCACGCGAGCGGCTGCCGAATATCTCGATTGCCCCCTCGTGACGATTCCGGGCGCGCATAACGGTCTGCGCGATCGCCCCGTTACGGCGGCAAACGCCGTTCGCGATGTCTTGGAGCGTTAGCGCGCTCGATGACCTGCGGGGAGGGGGACTGTTAGCGTTTCGTCATTGTTAACGAATGCGCCAATAACCACGCGCCCGCGGCTCCATCATCGCCGTTTGCCAGGTCATAAAAATGTAACAGCATTCACGTGCTTACCTGCATCGGCAAGGTGTTACCCTTGTAGCATTTGGAACCCACCGCTACCATGCGAAACTATCGAAAGGGCCCCATATGCTCAATAATCACGAGGTCAATCTAACCGACGAGGAGGCTGCCGCTGAGGTCGCCCGCGTCGCGAAGACCTACCCCGTGGTGCGTTTGCTGTCGGCCGATCAGATTAAGAGCGAGCCTAACTGCCTGCTCGCCGGCAATCGCTGCCCTTGTCTGCGTCAGTCGAGTCTTGAGGCTTTGGCAGACTCCGATGAGGTGTCGGAGCAACTGCTCAACGATGGTGTTGAGTACCGCGCTCGTCTACGCCCTCTAAAGGTCGAGGGCGAGCCTCACGTCCTGCTGATGGTACGTCCGATCGATGAGCAAGAGGCTGCAGAAGAGGACCTCGTCTACACCGACGTGCTGACGAGTGTGCGCAATCGCCGATATTACGAGGAAAAGCTCCGTAGCGCCCGCATGAATGCCGGCGTTGCGGTGATCGACCTTGATGATTTTAGGGTCTTCAACGATACGTGTGGCCGTCATGCCGGCGACCTTGCGCTCGGTGCTGTGGCGACAGCCATACGCAGCGGAATTCGTTCGACTGACGAGCTCGTACGCTATGGCTGCGACAAGTTTGTGGTCGTCATGCCCAATATTCCCTCCGATGACTTCACCCGTCGCCTGCATCAGGTGTCCGATGCCGTTCGTTCCACGATTGTTCCGGGCCATGAGTACGTGAGCCTGACGGCATGTGTTGGTGGCGTTCGTATTCATGGCGAGACGGTCGATGAGGGCGTTGGCCGCGCTGTCCAGTTATTGAGCCGCGCTAAGGCAAAAGCCGGTACGGTCGTGACCGATGCCGATTCCATCGAAGCCTTCCAAAGCGAAAAGCCTTTGGTGCTTATTGTCGATGACTCCGAGATGAACCGAGCCATTCTCAACGAGATGCTCAAGGACGAGTATTGCATCCTCGAGGCCGATAACGGTCGTACGGCGCTCGACATGGTCGACCGCTATGGCGATGAGTTGTCGCTCGTGCTGCTGGATATTGTCATGCCGGGCATAAGCGGCTTTGAGGTGCTGGCCGATCTGTCGCGCCGATCGGGTATCGACAATCTGCCTTTCATCATGATATCGAGCGAAGATTCCGATGATATGGTTCTGCGCGCGTACGAGCTGGGCGCCTCGGACTATATCAACCGCCCGTTTGACTCCCGTGTCGTGCGCCGCCGTGCAAGCAACACCATCCGCCTATACGCCAAACAGCGCCGCCTGACGAGCCTGCTGTCCCAGCAGTACAACGAGCGCGTCAAGAACAGTCGCATGCTCATTGACATCATGGCCGGCGTCATGGAGCTTCGCAACGGCGAGAGCGGCAGGCACGTTACGAACATCGAGAAACTGACCGAGCTGCTGCTTGACTGTCTGGTCCAGCGTAGCGACACGATCTCCCTCGACAATGAGGAGCGCTCCACGATTGCCCTGGCTTCGGCGCTGCACGATATTGGCAAGATGGCGATCGACGATGCGATCCTCAACAAGCCCGGGCGCCTTACGCCCGAGGAGTTCGAGATTATGAAGACGCATACCACGATCGGCGCCGACATGCTGCTTGAGCTGGGCCGCCATCACGTCGGTAATGCGCTTATGGAATATGCGTACCAGATTGCGCGTTGGCACCACGAGCGCTGGGACGGCAAGGGCTATCCCGATGGCCTTAAGGGCGACGAGATTCCCATTGCCGCACAGGTGGTTTCGGTGGCCGACGTGTACGATGCGCTGACGAGCGTGCGCGTGTACAAGGACGCTATCCCGCACGAGGAGGCTATCCAGATGATTCTGGACGGTAAGTGCGGTGAGTTTAACCCGCTGTTGCTCGACTGCCTGCTCGAGGTGCAAGACCGTATTGCCGAGACGTTGGCACGCCCCGCCGACGTTGTCGCGTTTCCCACGATTTAGTTTGACCAAAGGAGTTTTAATCCATGATTTCCATGCGTGAGGCGTATGAGAAGATCGACGCTAATTATGAAGACGCGTGCGCTCGGCTGATGGGCGAGGAGATGCTTAGCCGCTTTGCCCTCAAGTTTTTGGATGACGAGAGTATGGACAAGCTGGAGGCCGCCATGGCGGCGGGAGACGCCGAAGGTGCGTTTATGGCAGCGCACACGCTCAAGGGCGTGAGTCAGAACCTGGGATTCGATAATCTGTACGAGCCGGCGGTCGTGGTGACCGAGGCGCTGCGTGGCGCCGTTGCCGTTGACGGCGCCCGCGAGGGAATGCATGCGCTGCAGCAGCAATATGCGGCTACGATGTCGGCCCTGCGCGAGGCGGCTGAATAAGAGCTTGCGAGCCTTGATGACTATGAGAGTGGATAATCTCCCGTTTTAGGCCCGGTGGCGGTCTCAAAGTGGGAGATTATCCACTCTCGTTCGATACGTGTCCAAAAATCCACGCTCACCCCTCCGGGTTAGTAAATGGCCTATGCGCACTGGCGGGGCTTTCCGCATGCAATCAATATCGTTGTTCGATAAACTGTTCGAATAACGATAGAGTCGATGAGGGTGAGTGTATGTCTAACAGCGTTCAGCGTATGGCCAAAGCGGGCGAAAATATCAGGAAGCTTGGCTTTTGCATGGCAGCCGTTTTTGCAGGGATGCTCGTCGCTTTTGCCGCGTTGGTTGTTTACGTGATCTGGTATGCGGTTGCAAACGTTGCCTCTGTCGATTCTTTCGGCGTCGTGACGCTTCTCGATGGCGGGTGCATCGTTATCCCAAGCGGACTGTGCCTGGCACTCGTCGTGGGTATTTCGCTTGTCGTTCTGTGTGGGATCAGCCGTAACATCTCGCGAGGCGTCTCGCCCTTTACCAAGACGCATGTGCGGCTTATCCGTGTTCTTGCGCTTGCCTTTGCTGTTAACGCCGCGGTTTCGCTTATTGGTGCCTATGGATCGGTCAATCTCACCATTGGTGGGCTGGAGCTTTACATCGTGCCTCATTCCTTCGTTATTGAGATTTGCCAAGGCGCCACCTTTGATACGGGGTCGTTTATCGGCGCAGTTGTCTGTTTGTTTATCTCGGCGATCTGGAGTTATGCCTCGCTGCTCCAAGAGCAGTCTGACGAGCTTGTGTAGGAGGAGACATGAGCTATCTCATCATTGAGCTTGAGACGCAGCTGCTTAAGACCGGGAAGACCAGTGCTGATCTGATTCGGGCCACGGGGCATACTCCGGCTAATATTTCAAAGCTAAGAAACGGGAAAATAAAAGCTATTCGTCTTAAGACGCTTCTCGATATCTGCGATGAACTTGATTGTCAACCTGGAGATATTATTCGGCGCGTGAGCGAGAAGGAACTTGAGGAGCTTATTGTCGAGCGTGCAAAAAATGTCGTGAGGCAGATGCGGGACGGCGGAGGCAATGAGGTATCGCTTCCGACATCCGTCTTTGCTGTCGATTTGAGTGACGAGTAGCTTAAGGCGAACAACTAAAACGAAGTATCAGCGTGAAGGGACCCGTGTCTAACACGGGTCCTTCTTTTAGATTATCTTGACAAATATGAGTTATCGAAAAACAATAACAACCATGGGAAACGATAAAGGATAGAAGGAACGATATGAGCGTTTTTTCTATCAAGCAGAACGGGGGTCCAATGAACGCATCAGCGATAAAGCTATCAAAGGTGTCAAAGCGCTATGGGAAACGGCGTGTGTTGCATGATGTTTCCTTCGAGGTGCACCAGTCTGAGCTCTGCGCCCTTGTTGGTGCAAACGGGGCTGGCAAAAGCACGCTTATTAAAATAGTGCTGGGCCTCTGTAAACCATCGTCGGGGAGCGTGGAGCTCTTTGGAGGCAAGTCGAAAAAAGACCTGAGCCTGATGCGGACGCGTGTCGGCTATGTGCCAGATTCCAGCGGAGCATACCAATCCCTCAGTGCGGTTGAGAATCTCCAAATCCGATGTTCGGAATGGGGGCTTGATGCGAATCGTGAGATTCCTCGCGTTTTGAGCCTAGTCGGGCTGGACGTCGAAGAGAAAAAGAGCGTGAACAGTTTTTCTCTGGGAATGAAACGGCGGCTGGATATAGCTACGGCTTTGTTGGGCGACACCGACGTACTAATTTTCGATGAGCCGGCAAATGGATTGGACCCGCTGGGCATCGAGAGTATATGGGCCCTTATCGGTCGATTGAATCGAGAACAGGGTAAGACCATGCTCGTCTCTAGCCATGATTTGGATGAGTTGGCATCAGTTGCAACAAGTTGCGTGTTTATTCATGACGGCGAACTGCTGAAAAAGGAATCGATGGACGTCATAAGGGATGAGGCGTCGTCCCTAAAAGAGTATTACAGGCGCTTGATGAAGGCGGTCTCGCTATGAAGCGGGCGATCCATCCCATAAAGGCAGATATGATGCGTTTGCACAGGATGTTTCCGGCGAAGTTTGGTCTTGCGCTTATTCTGGCGTTCGGCCTTCTCTTCGGTGTCTTTTTAAAAAACGGAACAACGTTGCTCGCCTTTGGCAATAGCGTTTTTGGGGAGGATATTGGTTTCTGCTGGAATGTAATCGATCCTTCTGCACCCGATGAGTCCCTTGTGCGCAGTGCTTTTGCCGGCACGTCTCTGTTCGTTCCGCTCATCGTTTGCCTGGCGATTTTACAGGAGCGCGGCCATGAAGAGGGACACCGAATTTCTTCAGCAAGAGGTCTTACCCGCTTTAATGGGGTCCTAGCACATGTGCTTTCGTTTGCTTTAATAATTGGCGTAGCATATAGTGCGCTTTGCCTTCTTCTTTTTGCAATAGCCATAATACGTGGAGGGCATAACCTCTCGCACGATATGCTAACTGCATTTTTGCCTGCAATGATAGTCAACGCTGTATTGGTGATATCGGTTGCGCTGGAGACGGTGACCATCTATCGGATTGCAGGCAGCGCTGTATTGAGCGGGACTGTGGTAATAATCGGATTTGTCATGAGCTTGACGCTCTACGGAACTTACCTTCAGACGCCCATACCGTCATTGCGATGGATCTTCTTTCTTCCGGGGCCGTACCTTGGAGTCGGATGTGCCCTTGGGTATAGCGATATGGGGCAGCTGATGCTTCTGGGACATGGCGCGGTAGCCAGCTGTCTATCGGTATTGATTTACGCTCTCGTGAGCTTTCGTGCTGGGGGTGTGCTCAATGGCTCGTCAGACTAGAAGATTCCTTCATTCAGAATTGAAGCATGTGAGCAAATGGACGTACGCCTTAATCCTGGTAATTTATGCGTACATGGTGGTATTGCAGCTTAATTCTTTCCCGATGTGGTTCTGTAGCCTCCGTGAGAACAGTTTCTTGGGCTTTTTCCCAGACCCGACGCTTCGGCTATCGGCAGAGGATGTCCTTCTATTTGGTAATGCAGAGGTTTTCCGCGGTCTGCTGTTCAACGTAGCCCCGTTGGCTCATGCATTGTTCTTTCCGTTCATCGCGGCTTGCATTGTTCCGCGCTTTGTCAGTTCGGGCTTTATCGGGGAACCGTGGGGGTTGTCGGAAGCTCGGGGAGGGAAGCGTGTGTGCGCTATCGTTGCGCGAGTGGTGCTGTCTTCTTTTGCCCTTTTGGGCGCGTTTATCCTGTCGAGTGTCGTTTTGTACTGTCTTAACTGCGTAATCGTTTTGGATGCTCAGCAGTATTTCAACCTGAATATTTTTTGCTATCGACTTCTTCTGGCGAGTGTCGTCTGCCTTGCATACGTGGTCTCTTGCGTGATCGCTATTTCCTATTTTGGGTCCGGCTTCGGCCCGATTGGCATGCTGCTGCTTGTCAACGTCGTAGCGATCTACATACAGCTCGGGGCCAATTCCATGCTTCCGCTTCCGTCCTCGATGCTCAT
>CABRIC010000020.1 GCA_902470905.1 uncultured Collinsella sp.
ATGAAGGAGACCGAGAAGATCGAGATCATGCACTTCGACCAGGAGGGCTACCTCGAGGACGGCAGGAACGTCTACGAGGCCGGCAAGCGGATGACCGCCCTGGCCGACCGCGTGCACGAGGAGGGCTACGACGCCGTCTTCCTGATGGGCGTCGGCGGCACCTGGGACGAGTTCATGCAGCTCGAGTACCTCATGAACAAGTTCGGCGACCGCGACCTCGAGGTCTACCTGATCCACGCCGCCGAGTGGAACGTCATGGGCCACAAGCGCATGACCGACAGGTCCGTCGTGCTGACCGCCTCCGAGTCCGGCACCACCCCCGAGGTGCTCGAGGCCGTCGGCAAGATGAGGGAGATGGGCGTGCGCGTCTTCGCCATGACCAACCCCGAGGGCAAGATCGGGCAGGCCGTGGGCGCCGAGAACTGCGTCATGATGGCCTCCGACCACGGCGCCGGCGGCTGCGAGAAGGGCTACTACCTCGCCGACTGCTTCGGCCTGCGCCTGCTCAACCGCCGCGGCTGCTTCCCCAAGTTCGACCTGTTCATCGAGCAGACGAAGGACGTCTGGAAGGACATGCTCGACATCCGCAAGCGCTTCGAGCCGCGCGCCGAGGAGCTCGCCAGGAAGTACGCGCTGGCCGACTACACCATGTTCATCGGCTCGGGCGCGCTGTGGGGCGAGACCATCCTGTACTCCATGTGCCTGCTCGAGGAGATGCAGTGGAAGCGCATCCGCCACATCACCTCGCACGACTTCTTCCACGGCACGCTCGAGCTGCTCGAGCCCGGCGTCCCGGTGTTCCTGTTCATGGGAGAGGACGAGTGCCGCGCCCTCGACGAGCGCGTCCGCGCCTTCCTCACCAGCGGCGTGACCGGCGACGAGGACTACGTCATCATCGACACCGCCGAGTACGCGATCCCGGGCCTGGACGACGACTTCCGCGTCATCGTGTCCCCCTGGATCCTGTCCGTGCTGACCACCGACCGCCTCGCGCGCAACTACGAGCTGGTCACCAAGCACAACCTCAAGTACCGCCGCTACTACCACCAGTTCGACTACTAAGAGCTGGCCGCAGGGCCGATATCTTGGCTGGTTGATATCTCGACCCTACACAAGGGCGTCCGCATTCGCGCGGGCGCCCTTTTTGCGTTGCCGTCGGCGCAGGGTGTCCTCGGCGGAAATCTCATCCCGGAATTTCGGCTCAGAGTGGGATGCGGTTTCCGGATGCGTCCCATTCTGAAGCCCCGAAACGGGACGCGCTTTCCGCTTGGGGTCCGATCCGGAAAGCTCATCCCGTTCCGAGCATCAAATCCGGGACATGCTTTCCGCGCTCCGCCCCTTGCAGAAAGCGCGTCTCCTTCCAAACACAAATCTTGCGGTACAGCTTCTGCAAAGACGCGAAGTGGCCGCTGACAGCAAAGAGGGGCTGCCGAGACAATGCCCGACGGCCCCTCCCCTCATAACTTGCTATCGATGCCAATCGCCACAAGGGCGCGGCTGCCTACTTGCTGATTGCGCCCGTCATATAGATAAACTGCACGCGATTTATATGTCCGCCCTGCTCGCCGTTGACAAAGTCCGTCGGCGTAAAGCCGGGGTTGAGCATTTCCTCGATCTTGTCCTTAACGGTGTCGATGACCTGAGTATCGAGATTGCTCGTTCGGTCGGTAAGCTCCTGCATGCCGTTGCCGAGCTCGGATGCGCCGCTGGCAAGCGTACCTGCACCCGAGGAGAGAAGATTCATGCCGCTAGCAAGGCTAGCAGCACCTGTCTTGAGCTGCGCCGCACCGTTGTTGAGCTGTGATGCGCCGTTGGCAAGCGCGGGCGTGGCACCGTTGAGCTGCTGTGTGCCCGCAGCAAGCTGGTCGGTGCCCGCGGCAAGAGCCGCGGCGCCATCGCTCAGCTGACCCGCGCCCGTTGCTGCAGAGCCAACACCGGCGACAAGACCGGGGTTCACGGCCGTGGGGTTTGCCGGGTTGATCGCGCTGTTCATATAGGCGATGGCTCCGGCCAGGCTCAGCTGTTGGCCATCCTGGACAGTGGTGTAGCCCTGAATGGCGCTATCGAGCGCGGTGACGGCACCCTGGGCGCCGCCCTGGGCGCCGGCCGCCTGGGCCAAAGTCGTAACCTGATCGGTAAGCGTGCCAAACATGGACTCGGCACCCTTAAGGCCCTGCGACACCTGCGTGTTAAGACCCTGCGCGCCCGCAACGGCATTGGATGCAGAATCGAGAAGCGCGGTAAGACCCGTCGCATCGGCGCTCGATGCCGCCGTGGCGGCGGCACCCGCGCTGGTAGCAGCACTGCCGGCACTTGCGGTGGCGGCATCCAGCTGTGCCGTAGCCTCGCTTAGCTTGGCTGCCGCAGCCTTGGCGGAGTCGAGATCGGCCGCGTTATCCAGCGCGTCCTGAGCATCGGCGACCGCCGCCTTGGCAGCGGCAATAGATGCAACGGTGCTCTCGGCGCCAGCCTTTGCGCTCTCGGCGTTAGCCTTTGCCGCATCGTTGCCCATGGCGCTCGCGGCCTGCTTTGCCCCGCCGAGCGCCTGCTGTGCACCGGCAAGGTACTGCCCCTCGCCGCTGAGCGCCGCCGTAAGACCCTGCGGCCCGTACAGCGCGCTGTAGGCGTTGCCCGACGTAGCGGTCACGGCGTCCTGGGCCGCCTTGGCCGCAGCCTGCGCCTTGGCAAGGTTTGCCTCCTGAGCCTGCTTGCCCAGCGTCAGCGCGTCGACGTACGTATCGGACCCAGCGGCAATTCCACTTATGCCGCCCGAGATCTGCTGTGCGCTCCCCTGCAGCTTGGAAAGGCCCGCCGAAAGATCGGACGCACCGCCCTTAAGCTGCACGGCACCGGCATTAACCCCCTCGGCACCGGCATTAAGGTTGCTCACGCCTTCGACCAGCGTGGGGACCTGCGCGTTGAGCTGACTCGTACCCGCCGCGAGCGCAGCGGCGCCACTGGACAGCGTGCCGGCACCGGTATTGGCCGTGGCAAGCGAGGCCGCGAGCGTCTTGACACCGTCGGCAACCTGGCCAGCACCGCTATTGGCCGTAGCAATACCGTTGGAGAGCTCCACGAGCTGGCTCGTATCCATGCTGCTCGAGTCCACATCGATGGCAAGATTCAGCGGCACGCCGACAATCTGCCAGCCATCAAACTCAAAATCCTCAACATCGGTCGTAATGGTGTAGTCTCCGGTGCTGCCGGGAATCACCATGTAGGTAAGCTGCGTGTTGGAGCCGTTGGCAGCAACCGTGGCGCCCTCAGCCTCAATATCGTGTGCCTCGGCATCCTTAAGCTGACCGGTAATCTGAACCAGGTAGTTATCGGCATAATCGCCACCGGTATAGTCGTCATTCTTTTCGACCTTGAGCTTCATGGTGAGCTTGCCGCTCTTGCCCGCCAAATCCTTGGCGTCGATATCGCGGCCATCGAGCTGGTATGCCACGGTGACGTTCCACGGCATCTGAGTGTTCTTGTCCAGATCGCCCTGGTAGACAAAGTCCTGCACTCCCTGGCCCGTAACGGCAACCGACCCGCTGTCGTCCGTTAGTTTTTGAGTCGTCGATAGGTTGGTCACTTTGTTATAGGTGCCGGCATCGTCGATCTTGACGCCCTTATTGGCCTCGAAGCTATTGACCACGTAAACACCCGTGCGATTGCCGTCGGCATCGGTTTTGACGTATACGACCTGGTTTTTCTTATATCCCGGCGTGCTGTTATCGGAGTCCGTCGCCATCTGTTCACTCGTAGCCGAGGCAGCGCTCGTCGACCCTACGCCGTCGGCGAACACAACGGCACCGGGAACGGTAAGGGCCACGGTCAGACCGGCGGCAAGAGCGAGCGCAGCGATGCGCTTATGGGGACGACGTACAAGATCGCGTTGGGCTTTGAGCTCTTTCGAAGCGGTATCAGTGGTATGGGTATGCATTGCGGTATTCCTTCCAACTGCTTTGTAAAACGTTACTGAGCGGAGCCGTCCGCAGCCGATGCCTCGGTGGTATCCGAAACCGGATCCTGGGCATCCTTGGGCAAAAAATGAGCTTTGAGCGTGGTCTTGCCGATGAGGCCATCGAGCACATACAGGAAACCCGGCAGCGCAAAGAGTACGGCGACTAGGGAGATGCTCACGCCGACGCCCAGGAACCAGCCGATCTGCTTGAGCACGCCGTGGCTCGAGATCGCATGGATCAGGAAGCCACTGATTAGCAGAACCGATCCAGAGGTCAAAACAGGAATCGTGCAAGCTTCCATGGTCTCGAGTAGCGCTTCGCGCTTATGCATGGTCACGCGGTCCTCACGATAGCGGTCAGCAATCAGGATGCCGTAGTCGACGGCAACGCCCAGCTGGATGGAGCTCACAATTAAGTAGGCGAGGAAGAACTCGTGCATACCGGTGTAGAGCGGTGCAGCAAAGTTGACCCAGATCGAGGTCTCAATCACGAGCACCAAGATGATCGGCAGGCTCAGCGACTTGGTGGCCAGCAGCAAGACCGCGAACACGGCCACGACGGCGATGAGGTCGACCTTGCCCTTATCGACGGTGATGGTGTCCTTAAGGTCGGTGGTGCTCACGCCCTCGCCGGCGAGCATTGCCTTACCCGGATAATGTTTGTCCGCGATACAACGAATCTTCTTGACCAGCTTAAATGTACTCGGACCCTCGTAGGGCGCGGTAACCGTGAGCACCAAACGGCTGTAGTGCTCTCCCTCCACCAGATCGAGCGTGTCCTTTTCGGCCATGCCCGTGGGGATATAGGGACTCGCAACGTCAACATAGCTCTGGATGGACTTGACCTCGGGGAGCGCCTTGAGCTCATTGGAGAGTGCCTGCTCCTCGCTCACCTCTCCACGGGGAACGAGCACAACGTAGGTATCGGAGTTGCCAAAGACCTCCTTGACCTTGTCCATATCCTGACCAAGCCGCGTATCCGAACCAAAAATGTGCGAAGTGCCGTAGTAGTACGTGATATCGCTGGAGGTCGATGCCACACGCGCAGGGTAAACCACGGCGAGGATCACGACGGCAGCGGGGATACAGACCTTGAGCACCAGACGGGCGAACTTACCCAGCGGCGGGACAAAGGGCCTGTGCTGCGATTTTTGCACAAAGCCATCGAACTGAACGAACATCGAAGGAACAAAGGTAAAGACCGATACCAGGCTGATGGCGATACCCTTTGCAAGGGCAAGACCAAGGTCGGGGCCGATCTTAAACTGCATGGCGGCAAGCGCGATAAAGCCGATGCAGACCGTGCAACCGCTCGAAAACACGGCGACCGAGGACAGGCAGCACGACTGCACCATGTCTTCGGCAACGCTGCCGTGGCGGCCACGCTCCTCGTTAAAGCGGTGCAGCAAAAAGACCGAGAAGTCCAGCGCGATGGCAACCTGCAAAATGGAGCCCGCAGAGTTGGTGACAAAGCTAATCTCGCCAAAGATGAGGTTGGTGCCCCAGTTGATAAACACCGAGACGCCCAGGCCCAGCAGCACCAGGATGGGTTCGGCCCAGCTGGTAGTCGTGATGACCAGAATCACGAAGATAATCGCTATGACAGCGACCGTGATAATGCTGATCTGCTGCTCGGTCGATGTGGTGGCGAGCGCGTTAGACATGGCCGAGCCCGTAATGGCGCCCTCGTCGCCCACGATATCTCGAATAGCGTCGGTTGCCTCGATCTCCTTTTCGGAATTAACCGTCACCGTAAACAGGGCGTTGTTCTTTTTGTAATAGGTCTCAACGGTGTCTTTGTCTTGCGTGGCAAGCGGCTGATCGATATCTGCCGCGTCGTCAAGCCATAGGACCTCCTCGACGCCGTCGACCTTTTTGATTTTGTCCTTGTATTTGAGCGCCTGAGCGATCGAGACATTGGGCACCATAACGCGACAGTTGGGAATGTCACCCTCAAACTCATCACCCATGGTATTCAGAGCGACGGTCGACGCCGCTTCGTCGGGCAGATAGCTCGTAATGTCGTAGTTAACGCCTACAAACTGGCGCAGGAACAGGCATACCAGTGCTGCCACCGCATAGAACGCGATGATGGGTTTGCGGTGCTTCACGACCCATCGAAATAGCTTCTCTTTCAACCTCAATCCTCCATAACGCTCAGCCTATGTTTTGCTCTTTGTTATATTCCACATTTGGTAGTTATACAACATGTGTAGGATAAAGGCGCCATAAAGATATGCGATTGACGCGGTCCCGGAGCCAAAACAGCCGCTGCAGAAGCAGTTCGGAAAAGGTCCTCAGCGGAAACTGCATCCCAGTTTTTAGACGAAAAACGGGATATGGTTTCTGGTTGGCCTAGATAATCGTCAGATTTAGCTGAGCGTCTGCCCCTATGTTTCCAAATGAATACGGTGTGAGCTGCGGACAAGGATTTTCCCCGCAAGCACTCTAGTATGCTAAAGTACCCAAAAGACCGGCGGAGCTATGCCGGTCGTTTGTTCTGTATGCAACACAGCATGAGGAGGCTCACCAGATGACGGCCACACCGTGGGGATTCCGGGACATATTGCCCGAGGAGGCTCAGGCGCGCGAGGAGATCGCGCTGACGGTGAAGGGCTGCTTTAGGGAGCATCATTATCTGCCGGTTGAGACGCCGCTGCTCGAGGACAAGGGCTCGCTCGAGGAGGGCGGCCGTATCGCGGACACGCCGTTTAAGCTTTTTGACGATGACGGCCGCTTGTTGGTGGTTCGTCCCGACAATACGTTGCCGATCGTGCGTTTGGTCTCGACCCGCATGCGCGCGGCCGACTTGCCGCTGCGCCTGCGCTATGAGGCGCCGGTGGTTCGCGAATGCCAGCGCAATGCCGGCGGTTCGCGTCAATTTACCCAGCTGGGTTTTGAGCTCATCGGCGCGGGCGATACCGCGGGCGATGTCGAGATCGTCTCGCTGGTGGCCGAGGCCGTTCGCAAGTTGGCGCTGCCCGATGCGCGCATTATCGCAGGTAGCGTGCGCCCGTTTAAGGAGCTGCTCGCGGCGTGCGAGGATCGCGAGCTGGCCGCCGAGGCCCTGCGCCGCGTGCACGCCAACGACTTTGTGGGCCTCGATGCCCGCGTGGCGGCAAGCACCGAGCCCGATGCCGTCAAGGCCGCCATTAGCGAGCTGCCGGGTTTGCACGGCGGTGCCGAGGTACTCGACCGCGTGGACGCGCTGCTGGAGGCCGCCGGTATCGTCGCGCCGCTGACACGCGAGCTGCGTGCCCTGGTCGAGGGCCTGGCACCCGAGGACGCCCAGGTGCTGTCATTCGACTTCTCCATCATGAACTCTTTTGATTACTACACGGGCCTGGTCTTTAAGGCCTATGCCGGCGGCTTGCCCGATCCGGTCGGTTCGGGCGGACGCTACGACTCCATCTTTACCGGTGCATTTGGCGACGGCATCGAGGTGCCGGCGGCGGGCTTCGCCTTTTCGCTCGAGCGTCTGGAGGCAGCGCACACTTCGGCCGAGGACGCCGCTTCCGACGGCGATCACGCCGCGGGCCGTGGCGCCGAGGGCCCGCTGCGCATCGCTGTGCCCAAGGGCTCGCTTAAGGCCGACACGCTCGACGTGCTCGAGACCGCGGGTTTGGACGTCTCTGAACTGCGTGACCCCGGCCGTCACCTGATCGTGCGCGGTCGCGACACGCGTGCCGGCGAGGGCGCGGTCGGCGATATCGAGTTTGTCATCGTGCGTCCCAGCGATGCGCCTGCCTTTGTGGGCTGCGGTGGTGCCGATTGCGGCATCTGCGGTTGGGACTCGCTCATCGAGGCGGACCTCAACCTGCTGCAGCTGGTAGACCTGGGCTATGGCTTGTGCACCTTTATCGAGGCGGAGCCCGCATGGCGCGCCGGTCAGGCCGAGCGCAACTATGCCCGTCGCGGGTCGCTTCGCGTGGCCACCAAGTACCCGCGCATCGCGAGTGCCTGGTATGCCGAGCGCGGCGTGAACGCCGATATCGTTTCGCTGCACGGTAACATCGAGCTGGGTCCCATTGTCGGCATGACCGATCGCATCGTGGATATTACCGCCACGGGCGCCACGCTGCGCGACAACGACCTGGTCATCACCGGTCGCATTATGGACTGTACGGCCCGCTTCTTCGTCAACCCGGGTGCTGCGCGCCTGGATCCGCGCGTGCGCAATCTGGCAGATCGCTTGGCCGCGGCCGTGAAGGACAAGCATTTTGAGCCCGTTGCGGGCTCGGCACAATAGCGCGAGCACGCACGGGCGTCCCAACGTCTGGGCTGCGGGCCGATTGGCGCCGCCGCCCGGCCTCTCGTTTTTCGAACACAACCTCGACCGATAGGGGATACCGATATGAAGATCATCAAGCTTGCTCCCGGTGAGCGCCTCGTTACCAACCAGCTCAACCGCAAGGGCGTGCTGCCGCAAAACATCGTCGACGCCGCCCGCGATATCGTGGCCAACGTGCGTGCCAACGGCGATGCCGCGGTGCGCGATTACTGTCAGCGTTTTGACGGTGTCGAGCTGCAGAGCTTCCGCTTGCCGCAGGAGCAGATCGATGCCGCGCTCGAAGGCCTCGATCCCGCTTTTGTCGCGGCGCTCGAGAAGGCTGCACGCCAGATTCGTGAGTTCCACCAGCGCGAGGTCGAGCAGAGCTGGTTTACCACGCGCCCGGACGGCACGATACTCGGCGTTAAGGTGACCCCGCTCGCGGCGGCTGGCATCTATGTGCCGGGCGGTCGCGCGCAGTATCCCTCCACGGTGCTCATGAATGCCATTCCCGCCAAGGTTGCCGGCGTCAAGCGCGTGGTCATGGTGACGCCGCCGCAAAAGGACGGCCTGATCAGCCCCTACACGCTCGCCGCGGCAAAGCTCGGCGGCGTGGACGAGATCTATATGGTGGGCGGCGCTCAGGCTGTGGCCGCGCTGGCGTACGGTACCGAGACCATTCCGCGCGTCGACAAGATCACCGGCCCGGGCAACGCCTTTGTCGCCGCTGCCAAGCAGATTGTCTCGGGCGACGTGGGTATCGACATGGTTGCCGGCCCCTCCGAGGTCTGTGTGCTGGCCGATGCCACGGCCAAGCCTATGGTGGTTGCGGCCGACCTGATGGCCCAGGCCGAGCACGATCCGCTGGCAGCTTGCTATCTGGTGACCTGCGACGAGCAGTTTGCGCGTGAGGTCGAGGCGGGTATCGACATCCTGGTGGCGCAGTCGCCGCGTGCCGAGATCACGCGCGCCTCGCTCGACAACGAAGGCACCATCGTGGTGGCCGCCGATATGGCTGCCGCCGTCGAGGCCGTGAACACCGTGGCGCCCGAGCACCTGGAGCTGCACTGCAAGGATGCGATGGGCCTGCTTGGCGGCATTCGCAACGCCGGCGCCATCTTTGTGGGCGCCTGGAGCTCCGAGCCGCTCGGCGATTACGTCGCCGGCCCCAACCACACGCTTCCGACCGGCGGCACGGCCATGTTCTCCAACCCGCTTTCGGTCGAAGAGTTCGTTAAGCGCTCGAGTGTCATTTGCTATACGCCCGAGGGCCTGCTCTCCGACGCTCCCGCCACACAGCGTCTGGCCGAGGCCGAGGGCCTGTGGGCGCACGCGCTATCCGCCGCCCTGCGTCGCCGTGTGCTGGAGCAGGGCGAGGATGCCGTGAGTGCCGAGTCTCTGGCTGCGGCCGATCTGACCAAGGTTGCCTGGCCGGGCGATACGACCGCGACGGTCGCCGAGGGTGTGGACCTGGCGGCTGCAGGCGCGGATGGCGCTGGCGCGAGCGGCGGGGAGGCCTAATATGGCCGAGCTGACGCCCCGCATGAAGGAGCTCGTCCAGCCTTACCTGGCCGGTATTGAGCCCTACGATCCTAACTTTACGCCTACGCGCATCAACCTTTCGGCCAACGAGAACACCTATCCCGTGCCGGCCGGCGTGCGCGAGGCGATCGATGCCGCCCTGGCTGCCACACCGCTCAACCGCTATCCCGATCCCATGTCCAACGACCTGCGCGATGAGCTTGCTGCCTGGCATGGCGTGGCGCGTGAGAATATTTGCGTGGGAAACGGCGGCGACGAGCTGCTCTATAACTACCTGCTGGCGTTTGGCGGCGCGGGGCGGACCCTGCTTAACTGCCCGCCGTGCTTTAGCGAGTATGCCTTCTTTGCGTCTCTGTGCCAGACCGAGGTGCGCGACGTGTGGCGTGATCCGACGAGCTTTGAGCTCGACCAGGCAGCCGTGCTCGCCGCGGCGCCGGAGTGCAACCTGGCCATCGTGACCTCGCCCAATAACCCCACGGGCGATGTGGCACCGCTCGACTTTGTCGCGGCCCTGTGCGATGCGTGCCCCGGCATGGTCATGGTCGACGAGGCCTACGTTGAGTTTGCGGACGATTCGTTTGGCGCGGCTACCACGGCGCAGGGGCTTATCGCCGAGCATCCCAACCTGGCGATTCTGCATACGCTGTCCAAGGCGTTCGGCGCCGCCGGCACGCGTCTGGGCTATGTGATCGCGGCGCCCGAGGTCATCGATGTGTTTGTGGCGATTCGCCAGATCTACTCGGTTAACGTGCTGAGCCAGGCCGCCGCGCTTGCCTGCGTGCGTGCCCGCGATGCCTACGCACCTGTGGTGGCACAGGTCGCATCCGAGCGCGAACGCGAGCAGGCCGCTCTGCGCGCGATGGCTGCCGAGGACCTGCCCGTGGAGGCATGGCCGAGCGCGGCGAACTTTGTGCTCGTGCGCACGCCGCACGCCACGCGCGTGCGCGAGCGCCTGCGCGACGAGTATTCAATTTTGGTGCGCGACTTTAGCTACGCGCCGGGGCTCGCGGACTGTCTGCGCATTACCGTGGGAACCCCGCAGGAAAACGACGAGGTGCTGGCCGCGTTTGCCGCGCTGGTGAAGGAGGAGATGTAGATGGGCCGCTATGCCGAGGTAACCCGCAAGACGGGCGAGACCGACATTGTCGTAAAGCTCGACCTGGACGGAAGGGGCGTGTGCGATATCTCGACCGGCGTACCGTTTTTCGACCATATGCTCAACGCCTTTGGCCGCCATGGCCTGTTCGATCTGACGGTGCACGCGGTGGGCGACGTCGAGGTCGATGCGCATCACACCGTCGAGGACACGGGTATTGTGCTGGGCGAGGCGTTTTGCCAGGCGCTGGGCGACAAGGCGGGCATTACGCGCTTTGCCGACGCTGCGATCGCCATGGACGAGACGCTTGTGATGGCTGCTGTTGATATTTCGGGCCGCGGGCAGGCCTACTGCGAGCTGCCCGTGCCGACTGAGCGCGTGGGCAGCTTCGATACCGAGCTGGCCGTCGAGTTCTTCTACGCCTTTGCGCGCGATGCCAAGCTCACGCTGCACGTGCGCGAGCTGGTGGGCGGCAACTCGCATCACATTATCGAGGCCGCCTTTAAGGCCGTGGGCCGCACGATGCGCCGCGCCTGCGAACTCGATTCCCGCGTGCAGGGCATTCCCAGCACCAAGGGCTCGCTGTAACCGCAACAAAGGCAAAAACCACCACAAAGGTGCCTGTCCCCTTTGTGGTGGTTTTGGATGATGAGAAAAGGAGGGTCGCGTGGGCGAACCGAAGATCGTAGTGGTCGATTACCACAAGGGCAACTTGTCGAGCGTTGTGCGCGGGCTTGCGCGCGCCGGTGCCGCCGCCTGCACATCGGACCATCCGGAGCAGATCCGCCGCGCCGACGGCCTGGTCATCCCGGGCGTGGGCGCGTTCTATGACGCGATTGCCTTTATGCGCCAAAGCGGCGAGGCGGCGGCCGTGCTCGACGCCGTTGCCGCCGGAACTCCGTTGCTCGGCATCTGCCTGGGCCTTCAGTTGTTTTTTGAGCGCGGCAACGAGGGCGTTCCTGCGAGCGAGAGCGCGGTCGCCGACGGCAACGCCTCCGAGCGGGCCGGTGCCCTCTGGGTCGATGGCCTGGGTATTATGCGCGGTTCGTGCACGCGCCTGGAGTCGAGCCGCCTGAAGGTGCCGCACGTGGGCTGGGACCAGGTGCACATGACGCCCGCCGGTGCGGCCGATCCGCTGCTTACTGGTTTTGCCGAGGGTGCCAACATGTACTTCACCCACAGCTACGCGGTGGCCGACGATGCCGATGCCGCCGATGTGCTGGCGCACACGCACTATACGCGGAGCTTCCCGTGCATCGTGCGCCATGGCAACGTGTGGGGTTGCCAGTTCCATCCCGAGAAATCCTCCGCGCTGGGTCAGCGCATCCTTAAGAACTTCGTCAACATCGTCGAGGAGGCCGGTCGATGATCCTGTTTCCCGCAATCGATCTGATCGGCGGCAAGGTCGTGCGCCTGGAGCGCGGCGACCGGAGTCGCTGCAAGGTATATTCCGACGACCCCGTGGCCGTTGCTCGCTCGTTTGCCGAGCAGGGCGCAAGCTGGGTGCACGTCGTCGACCTATCCGCTGCCTTTGGCGAGGACGAGGACACATGCGCTGCCAACTCGGCGGCGATTAAGGCCATCTGCGGCGTCAACGGTCTGTCCGTGGACGTGGGCGGCGGCGTCCGCTCGCTCGCGCGCATCGACAAGTTGGCCGGCTACGGTGCGCGCCGCATCGCACTAGGCACGGTGCTCGTGACCGAGCCGGGTTTTGCCGAGGTGGCGGTCCAAGGCTTTGGCGAGCTGTTGGTGGCAGATATTGCCGCACGCGACGGCCAGGTCAAGGTGAATGGCTGGCGTGACGGCGCGGGCGTGGCGCTCGACGACGCCGTGGCGCAGCTTTCCGAGCTGGGTTTTAAGCATCTGGTGTATACCGACATTGCGCGCGATGGCATGCAGACGGGCATCGATGTGGCGGCGTATCGCCATGTGGCCGAGGTCGCGGGCTTTCCCGTCGTGGCATCGGGTGGCATCTCGACGCTCGACGACATCCGCGCGCTGGCCGCGGTGGGTGAGGACGCCATCGAGGGTGCCATCACCGGCCGTGCGCTCTACGAAGGCAACTTTACGCTGGCACAGGCGCTGGCCGCCGCCCGAGGGGAGGAGTAGCCCATGCTTACCAAACGCGTGATTCCCTGCTTGGACGTCAAGGACGGCCGTGTGGTCAAGGGCGTCAACTTTGTGAGCTTGCGCGATGCGGGCGATCCGGTGGAGCTGGCGCGCGCCTACGACCGCGAGGGTGCGGACGAGGTCGTATTTTTGGACATTACCGCGACGAGTGACAACCGTGTGACGACCATCGAGATGGCGGCGCATGCGGCCGAGGAGCTCGCCATTCCCTATACCGTGGGCGGCGGCTTTCGCGACTTGGTGGGCATGCGGACCATGGTTGCCGCCGGTGCCGACAAGGTGTCGCTCAACTCGGCGGCCGTGCGTGACCCGTCGCTGATTAGCCAGGCTGCCGCGGCTTTTGGCAGTCAGGCCGTGGTCGTGGCGATCGATGCCAAGCGCGTCGGTTTGCCCGGAGAGCCGGGTGCCGACAAGTGGGAGGTCTTCACGGCGGGCGGCCGCAACGCCACGGGTATCGACGCGGTGGCGTGGGCCGAGGAAGCGGCTCGTCGCGGCGCCGGCGAGATCTTGCTGACCAGTATGGATCGCGACGGCACCAAGTCCGGCTTTGACCTGGCGCTCACCCGCGCCGTGGCGCGTGCGGTGCCGATTCCCGTCATCGCGAGCGGCGGTGTGGGTACGCTCGAGCATTTTGCCGAGGGCGTGATCGAGGGCGAGGCCGATGCCGTGCTGGCGGCGAGCGTCTTTCACTTTGGGACGTTCAGCATTCGCCAGGTGAAGGAGTATATGGCCAGTCAAGGTATTCCTGTGAGGCTGGACTTCTAATGCTGCGGCTTGCCCAGGCACCCGACCTTCCGGCTCCAACCCTCCTCGCGTACTTAAGTACGCGTCGTCGGGCTTGTCGCTCGGAATCTCGGGCACCTGGACAACCCTCGCCGACCTGCGAAGTTTGAATTTGGGGAGAGAAATGGAAGAGATAACCGATCCTTCAAAGCTTACATACGACGCCAAGGGGCTGATTCCTTGTGTTGTTCAGCAGTATGACACCGGCGAGGTGCTTATGGTTGCTTGGATGAACGAGGAATCGGTGGGGCTGACGCTCAAGACCGGTACCACGTGGTTTTGGAGCCGTAGCCGTCAGGAGCTCTGGAACAAGGGCGCGACGAGCGGCAATATGCAAGCGGTCAAGGAGCTCTGGGCCGACTGCGATAGCGATACGCTGCTGGTCAAGGTTGACTCGCCGGGTCCGGCCTGCCACACCGGCAACCGTACCTGCTTCTTTAAGAAACTTGCGTAGGACGGGCTCTCGACTAGGCGCTTGGCCAACCAGAAAGGATTGAACTATGGGTGTGCGCACCGCAAACGTTCAGGATGGAAATATCGGTGAGACGCTGACAGGTCTGGCCGAGGTGATTCACGGTCGTCGTGATGCATCGCCGCAGGAGAGCTATACCGCGCGTCTGCTGACCGACGTCGAGGACGAGCTGCTCAAGAAGCTTGCCGAGGAGGCAAGCGAGGTGATCATGGCCTGCAAGGATAACGATCACGATCACATCCGCTACGAGGCCGGCGACCTGGTCTACCACCTGCTCGTGACGCTCGAGCGCTACGGTATCACCCTCGACGAACTCGCCGGTGAACTCAACGCCCGCCGCCACTAGTCATTGGGGACGTTCTTAAACGACTAGTTAGGCGAGGGGTGTGGATTCCCATTCGCCGGTGGGGTGTGGGATATCGAAGGCCCGGTAGCCACAGTCGTAGGCGTGGGCCTGGGCCTCGCGGATGTTCCAACAGATGTCGCAGGCGCGGTGTGCGTCCGAGCCAAAAGTGATCGGCACCTCGGCGTGGGCAAAGCAACGCAGCAATCCGGTCGCGGGATAGTAGTCATCGAGGCCCTTGCGCGGTGCGGCGGTCGAGACCTCAACGCGGCGGCCCGTATCGTGCGCGCACTCGGCCATCTGCTGCCAAAACGGTGCGGGGTCAAAGTCGGGCGCAAAGCCTTCCTTCGAAAAGCGCATGACCAGGTCGGGGTGAGCCATTACATCAAAGTTGAGCGGGCTCTCGCAGGCGCGGCACCAGTCGTCGACATAGCGCTCCCACACGCCGCGTACCCCCAGGTTTTCCCAAACGTGCAGGTTGGTGTCGTCGTCGATCCAACCGCAAAGGGAATCGGGTGTATCGGGACGAGCGACGTTTTCCGTTCCCGCCGTACCCGCGGCGCCGGCCATGATATCGCCTGGGTTACCAATCCAATGCACACTGCCCAGGCGCACGACGGCGCCTCGGGACCAGCGCTCGACCAAAGGCTCGCAGCCCTCGTACCAATCGCATTCAAAGCCATAGATAAGCTCAAGCTCCGGCGCGATCTGCGCAGCGAGCTTGCGGGCGTTCTCAAATGCCAGACGATGCGCCGTCAGGCCGCCCTCGACGACCTGCACCTCGCAGTTGGCGTCCATGCTGGCGGGCAGGGTGAGGTGGTCGGTCGAGACCATGACGCGGCAGCCGGCCGCAGCGGCGGCGCGAACGTTGTCCTCAAACGAGGCATGGCCGTCCGAAAACGAAGTATGGGTGTGGCAATCGACCAGCGGGCATGCGGGCATGGCAGCTCCTTTGCGTCAAGCGAATCTGCTCCATTGTAATGGCGCGGCCCCCGATGCGACGAGCGCGCCGGGGGCCGAAATCGACTGGAAAGGACGGGTGGCGTGCGAAGGTCGCCACGCAGCATCGGCCCCGCTCCAAAACGTGTACGTCAGCCTCCAAAACCGACAAAAAATGACATGTTTGGAGGCTGACGTACACGTTTGGCTGAGGCGGTGGAGTGTCGGTTTCTTGCGGACAAGGAAAATCGCGCTCATCGCGCGCCGCCACACTTGCGCCGCCCGCGATGTGCTAGCGTTTGGATGAACAAAACGAGCCCGCGCGGAAAGGATCCGGACCGTATGCAATGCGATAGCAAATCTCCGCTGTCCCGCGAGACCGATGCACCCGAAACCATCGTCAAGCTGGAATGCGACATCGACGACGCGTCGCCCGAGGTGCTCGCCTACGCCGCCGACCGCCTGCGCGAGGCCGGTGCGCGCGAGGTGCACTGGCTGCCCGTCTATTGCAAGAAAGGCCGTCCCGGCTGGCAGCTGCAGGTGATCTGCTCGCATGAGGATATCGAGCGCCTGCAGACGATCATCTTTTTGGAGACCACGACCAACGCCATTCGTCGCCAGGTGATGGAACGCGTTTGCCTGCCACGCCGCTTTGAGCGCGTAACGACGCCATGGGGCGAGGTATCCGTTAAGGTGGCGACCCTGCCCGATGGCAGCGAGCGTGCAGCGCCCGAGTACGAGGACTGCGCCCGTCTCGCTCGCGAGCATAATGTGCCGCTCCAGCGCGTGATGCAGGCGGCACAAGCCGCGGCACTGCGATTTGAATAGCGCGGCCGGTGGCACGCCACGCCCAGTCCCATCAACCCCACCCGAAAGGACCACCATGAAATACCTCATCGCTTCCGACATCCACGGCTCGGCATACTGGGCCGAGCGCCTGGTCGCCGCCATCGAATCCCAGCAGCCCGACCGCATCGTGCTGCTGGGCGACCTGCTCTACCACGGTCCGCGCAACGACCTGCCGCGCGATTACGCCCCCAAGCACGTGATCCCGCTGCTCAATGCCCTGGCCGACCGCATCATCGCGGTGCGCGGCAACTGCGACGCCGAGGTCGACCAGATGGTGCTCGACTTCCCCGTCATGGCCGACTACGCCACGCTGTTCGACGAGACCGGCCGCGAGCTGTTCCTGACGCACGGCCATGTCTTTGGCGCCGGCATGCACAACAGCGTCGACCACGCGCCCGCGTTGCCCGAGGGCTCCGCGCTCGTCTACGGTCATACGCACATCAAGGTCAACGAGGAAAGCGCCGCGCACCCGGGCCTGTGGCTCTTCAACCCCGGTAGCGTGAGCATCCCCAAGGACGGCTCGCACAGCTACGGCATCTACGAGGGCGGCGCGTTCCGCCACGTGGTCATGGAGGAGGAGTAGCCATGGCGCAGCACATGGCTCAGCAAAATGCCGAGGGCTCGCGCAATCTGTCCACGCTGGTCGACGCGTCGGCCGAGCTGCAGCATCTGGTGCAGACCGTCTGGCGCTTGCGTCAGCCCGACGGCTGCCCGTGGGACCGCGAGCAGACGCACCGCAGCATTGGCAAGAACATGATCGAGGAGGCCTACGAGGCGCTCGACTGCATCGAGGCGGACGACGCGGTTCACCTGCGCGAGGAGCTGGGTGACGTGCTCATGCAGGTCGTGCTGCATGCGCAGATTGCTGCTGACGCCGGCGAGTTTACGCTGACCGACGTGGCGCGTGATATCGATGCCAAGCTCATCCGCCGTCATCCGCACGTGTTTGGCGATGTAGATGCCGACAGTTCCGACGAGGTACTCAAGATTTGGGACGAGGTTAAGCTTGCCGAGAAAGCCGCCAAGGACAAGGCCGTGGCGGCTGGCGAGGCTGCGCCCGAGGGCCTGCTCGACGGCGTGCCCACGCATCTACCGGCGCTGATGCAGGCTCAGAAGGTGTCGCGCAAGGCGGCTGCCGTGGGCTTTGAGTGGGAGACGGTCCAGGACGTGTGGGACGAGGTTGCCGAGGAGCGTGCCGAGTTTGAGGCCGAGGCCCCTGGCTCGCCCGAGCGCGAAATGGAGTTTGGCGACCTGCTCTTTGCCTTGGTCAACGTCGCGCGCAAGGAGGGCATTGACGCCGAGAGCGCCCTTCGTGCCAGCACGGCAAAGTTCCGCCGTCGCTGGGCCGCGATGGAGCAGATGGCGGCCGATGCTCACGTGGATCTTGCCGAGCTTTCGACCCACGGCCTCAACGACCTGTGGGATGCCGCAAAGGCGGAGGAGTAAGACTGCGGGAACGACGGGCTGACACGCCTCATCGTTCCCGCTAAATTTTTCGAAAATCAAGTGTATCCCTCGGCTAACTTAGGGCATAATGCAAAAAGTGCGACATGGCTAACTTACGGAGGCGCACCGACGGTGCACGGTCAGCCGGTCGCTTGCATCCACTACGTTTCCAAGTGAGAGGGAGACAACATGAGCGATATTTTGGACGTCTACGGTCGCGAGGTGCTCGACAGCCGCGGCAATCCCACCGTCGAGGTCGAGGTCGTGCTCGAGGACGGCAGCTTTGGCCGCGCGATGGTGCCTTCGGGTGCTTCGACCGGCGCCTTTGAGGCCTGCGAGCTGCGCGATGGCGACAAGGGCCGCTACCTGGGCAAGGGCGTTTCGCAGGCCGTCGAGCACGTCAACAACGAGTGCGCTAACGCCGTCGTGGGCCTCGACGCTTTCGATCAGCGCGCCATCGATGCCGCGCTGATTGCCGCGGACGGTACCCCCAACAAGACCAAGCTCGGTGCCAACGCCATCCTGGGCGTGTCGCTGGCCGTCGCCCGCGCCGCTGCCGAGTCGGCGGGCCTGTCGCTGTACCAGTATCTGGGCGGCGTCAATGCCCACTTGCTGCCCACGCCCATGATGAACATCCTCAACGGCGGTGTGCATGCCGACAATAACGTCGACTTCCAGGAGTTCATGATCATGCCGGTGGGCGCCCCGAGCTTTGCCGAGGGCCTGCGTTGGTGCGCCGAGGTCTACCACACCCTCAAGGGCGTGCTGCACGAGGCCGGCCTGGGAGGCGGCGTGGGCGACGAGGGTGGCTTTGCCCCCAACCTTAAGACCAATGCCGAGCCGTTCGAGTACATCACCAAGGCCGTGGAGAAGGCCGGCTTTAAGCCCGGCGTCGACTTCATGTACGCCATGGACCCGGCCTCGACCGAGTTCTACAACGCCGAGACCGGCATGTACGAGCTCAAGGGCGAGGGCGTGGAGTACGCGAGCGCCCAGATGGTTGATTACTGGGAGAAGCTCGTCGACACCTATCCCATCATCTCCATCGAGGACGGCATGGCCGAGGAGGACTGGGACGGCTGGGTCGAGCTTACCCGCCGCATTGGCAACAAGGTGCAGCTGGTGGGCGACGACCTGTTCGTCACCAACACCGAGCGTCTCAAGAAGGGCATCGAGCTGGGTGCCGCCAACGCGATCCTGGTCAAGGTCAACCAGATCGGCACGCTCACCGAGTCGCTCGAGGCCATCGAGACCGCCAAGGAGGCCGGTTACGCTTGCATCGTGAGCCACCGCTCCGGCGAGACCGAGGACTCCACGATTGCCGACCTGGTCGTGGGCGTCAACGCCGGCCAGATCAAGTCGGGCGCCCCGTGCCGCAGCGACCGTATCGCCAAGTACAACCAGCTCATCCGCATCGAGGACGAGCTCGAGGGCAGCGCGCGCTACGCCGGCAAGGCCGCGTTCTACAACATTCGCTAGGCAAACGGCGTGCGCGGGGCGGGGCTGACTCGGATTCGCCTCGCTCCCGCCGGGCGCTGTTGAGCACCATTGGGCGCTGGGCCATATGGCTCAGCGCCTTTTTTATGTCGAGCAAGGGCCGCCGAAGGCGTTGCGCGCGCTCGTGCTATAACTAAAAGACTTAGCGCAAACAAACCTCAACCGCACAAGGCGCACATGGATCAGATTTACGACAACAGGTACTATTCCGCCGGTTCGCGTGAGCCGTCGCCTCGCCGTGCGCGCACGGTGCAGCTCGGCGGGTCCGATTACGCCGGTGCCGACTGCTCCACGCAGCGACCGACAAGTGCCTCACACTCCCGTGCTCAAGTGAATACGTCGACGGACCGCCCGCTACGTTCGGTGCGCCCGGCGCACTCGGAGCATGCTCAGCGTTCCTCGGCTCAAACGCATGAAAAGCCGAGTAGGCCCTCGAACCGTCTTTCGGGCTCGGACTTCATGCATTACGCCAACGATAACGCGGTGGTCAAGGCAATCTACGACTTTACCCACGGTCCCCAGCGGGGGCTGTTTGTTGGCATTGTCGTCGCCCTGGCGCTTGTGAGCCTGTATTTCCCCGTGCGCGACCTGTATGTGGCAAAACGCTCGAGCGACATCTTGGCCAAGCAGGTCGAGATTCGCGAGCAATATAACGACGACCTGCAAAAAAGCGTCGACAAGCTGCTCTCGGAGGAGGGTATCAAGGACGCGGCATCCGAGGACCTGGGCCTGGTGATGCCCGGCGAGAAGAGGATTGAAGTGCAGGGCCTGGACGACGATTCGGATGCCTCGTCGAGCAAAAAGTCCTCAAACGCCAAGAAGGCCAGCGAAGTGGCCAAGGAAATCGAAGAAGTCGGTAAGGACGCGCCGTGGTACATCCAAGCGCTCGACATGCTGTTTGGGTTTAACGGCGTCGAGGGTCAGACGGTCGTGTCCAACGGCAAATAGCGCCCGGAGGGGAGCTCGCAATGACAAATTGCAAACGCTATAAGGTGGCCGCGATCGACCTGGGAACGGTGTCGTCGCGACTGGTGTTGGCCCAGGTCGAGGGCGGGGCAATCGTGGAATCGTCCAAGCATACCGAGATTACCGATCTGGGTGAGGGCGTGGACGCGACGGGCCGCTTTTGCGAGGCGGCCGTTGAGCGCGTGCTCGCTGCGTGCCGCATGTTTGTGGACGAGGCTCGTGCCTTTGGGGCCGCGTGCATCTGCACCACCTGCACGAGCGCCGCGCGTGATGCGTCCAACGCAGCACTGCTGCTGGACGGCCTGCGCGATCTGGGGCTTGAGCCACAGGTGATTCCGGGCGAGGTCGAGGCACGCCTGACGTTTTTTGGCGTGGCGCACGACTTTGCCGGCGAGCGCATCATTGTTGCCGATTCGGGCGGCGGATCCACGGAGCTCGCGACGGGCGTCTATGCGCCGGAGCGTGGCGTCTTTGCGCTAGAAGGGACGCGCTCGCTGGACATTGGCTGCCGCCGCGTGACGGAGCGGTTTTTCTCGACGCTGCCACCCGCACGCGGCGAGCTTGCTGCCGCTGCCGCGTGGGCAGGCGAGCAGTTCGCCGCCTATTTTGAAGGCCTGCCCAGCGACTTTGAGCGCGCCGAGCGTCTGGTCGCGGTGGGTGGCACGGTGACTACGCTGGTGGCTCTGGTCCACGAGCTGGAACCGTACGATTCGAGCTTTGTTCACCTACGCGAGCTGTCGCTGGAGCAGGTCTCGGCCGCTATCGAGCGCATGTCTGTGTTGGACGCGGAAGGCATCGCCGCGCTACCGGGTGTACAGCCCAAACGCGCGGGCGTGATCTTGGCTGGCGCCGTGGTGATCCGCGAACTCATGCGTGCCGGCGGCTACAAGACGCTCACCGTAAGCGAGAACAGCCTGCTCGCCGGTATGGCCGCCACCATCAACGAGACCCTCGACGGCGCGACCCCCACCATCTCCTGGACCCCAGAGCTCAGCACCCTCTAAATAAGTTGCGGTGAAATACGGACTAAAATCGCCCTTTCGGGCACCAAACAGTCCCTATTCCACCGCAACTCAACAGCCGGCACCTGGGGACGTTCCTTTTCTGCCAGCACCTGGGGACAGCCCTTGCGGGGCGTCCCCACAGCGCCTATGCCAGCTTGTCGATCTGCCCAATCTCCCAAAGCGGAATATTGATGAGCATGCCCTCGTCTCTATATGCCGCCAGGGAGCTCCTCACGCAACGCTCGAGTTTGAATTTTTCGCAGGCTATTTTCAGACTCTTCGCTTTAAGGTTCTCTGCCGCCTTGACCTCAAGCGGAAGCACGGTTCCCGCATGGTCGATGGCAAAGTCGGTTTCGGCATTGCCGGAGGTAGAGGACCAATACGCGGGAGTTTTGTCCTGGAGCAAAAGCTCCTGCGCGACGTATTGTTCGGTCAGCGAACCTTTGAACTCGGTAAAAACAGCGGATCCGTTAAGAACGATGGCCGGAGAGAGACCGGAGAGCGCTCCGAGGATGCCGGTGTCGATGCAGAACAGTTTGAAGCCCGAGAGGTCTTCGTAGCTCGAGAGCGGCGCCTTTAGAGCGGAAACACGTGGCACCTTATGAACGATTCCGTAGTCCGTGAGCCACTGGAGGCTTTCCTCGAAATCGCGTGCGCGCGCTCCGGGACGAAGGGCGCCATAGACAAACTTCTTGTTCTCCTTTGCAAGCTGGTCGGGAAGGGATTTCCAAACCAACCTCATGCGCTCGACGATGCGGGCGGGTGCATGTTTGCCAAAATCGGATTCGTAAGCCTCGATGATTTGCTGTTGAAGCCTTCGGGCTTCGATGAAGTCGCGTGTCTCGGCGAAAGTGGAGACAACTTCGGGCATACCGCCGACAACAAGGTATTCCTTGAGCAAGTGCTCGAGCTTTTCGGTAACGTTTGCTAGAAGGTTCATGTCTGCGGCAAGGATGGCGTCGGCGAGCGGGTTGCCGTCGACGGCACGAACGAACTCAGCAAACCCCATGGGACGCATGGTGAGCTGGTCGATTTTGCCGACGGGAAATGACTCGTTTTCGCGTCGGAGCGCGAGGCCCATATAGGAACCGGCTGCTACGATGTGGTATTCGGGTGCAAGCTCGTTGAAGTACTTGAGCGAGGTGATCCCGCGTGGCGCCTCTTGGATCTCGTCGAAGATGATGAGCGTGTCTTCCGGCGTTACGGTTTGGCCACGTAGGAGTTCTATCTGGGAGATGATGCGCTTGGGGTCGAGGTTCCCATCGAACAGCGAGCGCGTGCTCGGCTCGAGCATAAAGTCAAAACGAATGACGTTTCGATACTGCTGGCTTGCGAATTCGTTAAGAAGCCAAGTCTTTCCTGTCTGGCGGGCTCCCTTAAGCAAGAGAGGTTTGCGATTCGCCCTTGATTTCCAAGCGATAAGTTCACTCATAAGCTGTCGCTGCATATTGCCTCCCAACCCTCTCGGCTAGTATAAGGCCATTTGGGAGTTTCCATCGGAAAATGTGGGAGACAACCACGTTTTTCCATCGGAAAATGTTGGAGACAACCACGTTTTTCCATCGGAAAATGTGGGAACACCAACCTAAGTCGCGGTGGAATAGTTCCTAAATGGGCTGGTAAACTGCCAAAACAGGAACTATTCCACCGCAACTTAGAGCCCCGCCGGTGTGTAAAAGAAACGAGCCCGCATCCCTTGGGGACACGGGCTCGAAAGCTCCATATGGTAGGGGCGGTGGGACGTCCGCGCATTTGCTGCGCAAATACGCACCGGCTTCGGCCGCCTGTCGGCGCCCTCGCCGGCTCGCTTCGGACGCTGCGCGTCCGCTTAACGCTCGCCCCCTCGCGGGTTCGAGTCCCACCGGCATCTAAAAGAAGCGAGCCCGCATCCCTGAGGAACACGGGCTCGAAAGCTCCATATGGTAGGGGCGGTGGGACTCGAACCCACAATCCTTGCGGCGAGAGATTTTAAGTCTCCTGCGTATGCCAATTCCGCCACGCCCCCGTGAGACTAGAAGTCTAGCACAAGCCGTCCGTTACGCGTTGACGGCCATCGAGTGTTGGCCCGACTTCTCCAGGAACTCCTGGAACTTGGCTTCGTCGCCCTTGTTCTGGTACTGCAGGGCTAGCAGGTACTCCAAGCGGCAGCGCTTGACCGGGTCGTCGCCGACATCCTCGAGCATGCGCTCCAGCTCGGGAATGTCGTTGTGGCGCTTGAGGATCATCGTGTCGTACATCAGCTGACACTCGTGCGCAACTGCCTCGGCCTGACCGCCCTCAAAGCCCTTGATCTCGTGCAACAGCTCTTTGGACTTTTTGCGGTCCTCCTGGCCAACATAGTAGTTAAAGGCCTTAATCACCAAGTCGACGCGCTGCATCTTGGGGAGGTTGAGTCCCAGCAGCAGGTCGAACATCTCGCTGGCGCGCTCGTGGTCCTCGCGCAGCAGATAGGAGTTCAGACGCAGGTAGTCGCGGTTGTAGCGCGGGTACAGCATGCTGGTGAGTTTGCCGTCGAGCAAACGATCGAACTCGTCCCACTGCTTGGCAGCCATAAGCTGCTGCAGGCGCTTAAACGTGGTGCGTTTTTTGACGCTAAAGAACACCGACACGGCGATGCAGATGATAACGACGGCGGTCCAGAGGGTGCGGGAATCGGGCATATTAGGGTCCTTAGTCGCTCATAAAGCGAGCGGTATGACAACACGTACTAGATGTATTATACGCAGCGCGCAAGCAAACTGGCATAAAAGCTCATCGAGGCCGAGTGCCATCGCTCGCTGCGGTACACTTACCTAAAGTAAACCATGAAGGGAGACATTACCTATGAAGAAGATCGTTTTGGCTTGCGGTGCTGGCGCTGCTACTTCCACGCTCGTTGCCCAGAAGGTCGCTACTCTGCTCGACGCCAACGGTTATGCCGACAAGTACGAGATCGTGCAGTGCGCCATCTCCGAGGCCAAGGATTACTGCGACGAGGGCGCCGACCTGCTGATCGCCACCACCGTTGCCCCCGAGGGCCTCACCTGCCCGTACGTGAGCGGCGTGCCCTTCATGACTGGCATGAACCGCGTCGCTGCCGAGAAGGCCGTTCTCGACGTCATGGCTCAGTAGGCGCTGACTGTATGAATGAGCAGAACGCCAATCCGGTCGAGCTCTTTGGCATGCGCGTTGCCCATGTGGGCATTAACGCCACCGACCCGGCAGACGCCCTGGAGATCGCGGAGCTGTTCTCGACGATGATGGGCCTGCCCGTCATCGAGACCCCGGTTTCGTACTTCAACGATTCGCTGGTCGAGATCATGAAGCAGAACGGTCGTGGCACCAAGGGCCACATCGGCTTTGCCGTTAACGACATCGATGCAGCTGAGAAGTGGTTTGCCGAGCGCGGGCTCGAGGTCAACGAAGAGTCGCGCGCGCTGCTGCCCGACGGTGGTACCAAGCTCGTGTACTTTAAGCGCGAGTTCGCCGGTTTCGCCGTGCACCTGTGCCGCGAGTAGCGCACAAGCTGCCATAGCTGGCAAAAAGGGATAGGGTCGCGTGGCCCTATCCCTTTATTTATGCCGAGGGGCTTCCTATCGTGGCAGGCGAATCGTAAAGCGGCTGCCGACCCCTTCGACCGAGGTCACACCGATGACGCCGCCGTGGCTGTCGACGATCCACTTGGCGATCGCAAGCCCCAGACCCGAACCCTGTGCGCCGGCATCGCGCGCGTTGTCGGCACGGTAGAACCGCTCGAACGCGTGAGCTGCGGATTCCTGGTTCATGCCGATGCCCTCGTCCTCAACACTTATGTCGATCGTGCCCGCGCCCGCATCTGGCGTTATGCCAAATGTGACGGTCGTTCCCGCATCCGAGTACTTGGCGGCGTTTTGCACGATCACGCGCAGAGCCTGCTTCACGAGCGCCACGTCGACGGGCGCGTCGCAGCGCGGGTCGCTGGCAAGCGCAGCGTCAGAAGCCAGCCGATACGTGTGCTCGGTATCGATCATCTGCGATTCTTCGCATACCTCGCTGACCAGTGCAGCCAAGTTGGTATGCGCACGCCGCAGGACCGTGCGCCCGGCATCGCCGCGTGCCAAAAACAGCAGCTGCTCCACAAGCTCTTGCATGTGCTCGCTTTCGGCTTTAAGGGACGCGATGGATTCCGCCAGCACGTCCGGGTCGTCCTTACCCCAGCGGTCGAGCATGTTCACGTAGCCCTGAATCACCGCGATGGGCGTGCGCAGCTCGTGGCTCGCGTCGTTGACAAAGCGCATCTGCTGCAGCTTGGCCTCTTGCATCTGGCGCAGCAGGCGGTTGAGTGCGACCTCGATGCTTGCCAGGTCGGCGTCGCCGGTGGTGACGCTCGGCGAGTCGACGCTTGCGCGCTCGATGGCCTGCTCCAGTGTTTCCATTTTGCCGCCGGCGAGTTGCATGCGGCCGAGTTCGTCCACGCGCAGGGCCAGATCGTTGAGCGGCGCCATGGTGCGGCGCACGCGGCGGGCGCCGCCGAGCATGTTGAGCACGCTGATGACCTGCCAACCCACAACGACAAGGTAGAGAGGCCATAGCGTGACGAGGTCCTGCGCGAGGGGGAAAGTCTTGGTGGTACGCGCAAGCTCGACGGTATAGGTGAGCGTTGTCAGGTCCCAGCCGCGCGCGGGCGTCAGCGTCATGCCGCGAACGGTGGCGCTGGGGATCCATCCTGCGGTAAACGCGCCGTTGGGCAGCGTCTGGTTGTATCCATAGACAAGGATCGCCGCCACAATCACTACTAGCAGCAGGTCGAGCCAAACGTAGCTCATCAGGCGGCGCCACATATAGCTCCAGTTGATGGCGCGGGCGATGGAGGTGACGCGCTTGGCCTCGGCGTTACGCGCGGCAGACATAGCCCACCCCGCGCACGGTCTGGATGATGCGGACGCCGCCGGCGTCCTCGATCTTGGCGCGTAGATGCGCGATGTGCACGTCGACGTTGTTGGTGTCGCCCATGTATTCGTAGCCCAGCGCTTCGTGCGCGATGCGTTCGCGCGTGAGCACGGTCTCGGCATGCGCCATAAGCAGGGCGAGGACATCGAACTCGCGGGCCGTGAGCGCAATGGGCGAGCCGCCGACCGTGACTTCGCGGCGGTCGGGGTCGAGCGCAACCGAGCCCACGGCGAGCGTGGCGGGGGAGAGCGAGGCGGAAACCTGGGTCGAGTCACTGACCGGGGGTATCGCGGTGGCGCCGACACCCGTGCCGCCTGCCGCGCCCGTCCCGATGCCGCCAACGCCCGAAGCCGCCCGCACGGCCTCCGAGCGCTTCAACGCCACGCGGATCCGTGCGAACAGCTCCTCAATCGCAAACGGCTTGGTCAGGTAATCGTCGGCGCCGGCATCGAGCCCGGCCACCTTGTCCATCACGGCATCGCGCGCGGTGACCATTATCACCGGCACATCCTTGTGCTTGCGGACGCGCCGCAGGACCTCCATGCCGTTGAGCTGCGGCAACAACACATCGAGCAGAATAAGATCGTAGTTGCGCTCCAGCGCCAGGTCCACGGCGGTGCGGCCATCGGCGGCGTGTTCCACCTGGTAGCCCTCGTGCTCCAGCTCGAGCGTCACAAAGCGGGCGATTTTCTCCTCGTCCTCTACGATCAGGATCCGTGCCATGCGTGCCCCCGTCTGCGATTACTTGTCGTCGTTCAGATTTTGCTTGATGTCGTCCGCGGCATCGGCGGCGTGATTCATAAGGTTGTTGATGCTGCCGGGCACGTCGCCGTCGCTGTCGATGCGGTAGCGCATGCCAAAGAACAGGCCAATCAGCATCAGCCAAATCGTAGCGCCCCAGGCAAACAGGGCGATGATGGGGATCAGGATGGGGATGTTGAGGATGATCGCATCGCGGCGCGTGGCGATAAACTTGGTGTCCAGGCTCAGGCGGAAGAGCTTTTTGAGGTACTCCCACACGCTGTCCATCTTCTTGGAGAAGTCGGTCTTTTCGCTCGATTTTTCGTAGGCGGCCTGCGCGGCGACCATCTCGGCCGAGGGCTCATCGACCGGCTCAGACTCGGTGGCGGCGTGCGCTGACGTGGTCTGGGTCTTGCCCTGCGACTCGAGCCAAATGATGGCGTCCAAAACGTTGCCGTCGGCGGCGTCGAGCGCGGCCTTGGCATCGGTGTAGCTCACGTTGCACTTGGTGCGGATGGTTTCAACTTTTTCGAGGTCGTCCATGACCTGTCCTTTCGTTCGATGGGCGCGACGCCGGGCGATCTGCCCGGGCGCGAGCGTTGCGTTCGGCGGCCTGCGTGGCGCCGCCCCGCCCTTGGTCGAACTCTATAGTGCAGGTTATAGATTAAGCGATTCTTGAGCCAAGATTAATGTTGGATGATTTTTTGGGTGGCGGTGGGGAAGGGAGAGATGCCTTTCTGGATAGCTAGCAGCGAGGCCTAATACTTTTCCCGAGAAGTGAACGAGCTAAAACGGACCCCCGAAGCATCGACACTTTAAAGGTGCCGCTTCCTGCGGTTTCGGCGCTGAAATCCTGCGATTTTGCCGCCGAAAAATGCGGATGTTTCAGGGGTTCAAAAACAGCCGTTCACTTCTCGGGAAAAGTATTAGGCCTCGATAGCGGGGGACGTGGTGTCGGTGCAAAACGGCGTCAAAGGTTGGTCGAGCAGGCGGTTTCTCCATTGATGTCCGCACGGCATGTGACACTTACCCTGCCGCCCCGCTCTGCCGCGGCGGCATGCGTCTGAACAACGACCCTCTAAGGAGTTCGATACCGATGAGTGACAACGCAAAGCATCTCGCAAAGAAGTGCGTTAAGGACGCGGGGCCGTGCCTCGCGCTGTGCGTAGCCGGCGCAGCGGTCGCGCTGCTGGCTGTTCTGGGGCCATTCGACGTGCTCCGAAGTGCCAGTTCCCTGCACGTTTGCATGGCCCTTGCCGGCGCCATGATGACCGGCGGCGTGCTCGATCTGATTTTTTGGGTGCTTGACCCGTTTGGATGGAAGAACGAGGGGTAGGTCCCAAAGGATGGAAGGGCTGGAACGGTTGGCTTAGTGATCGTGCAGAATGTGGGCTAGCGACTTACAGGGAAGTGGTGATCCGATGACGGTCTATGTGACGGGCGATATTCACGGCGGCGTCGACATGCAAAAGCTTCGCGACTGGGATCTTGGGGATGGTCTGACGAGTGACGACTATCTCATCATCGCGGGCGACTTTGGCTTTCCGTGGGATTTCTCTGCCGAGGAATGCGCCGACATCGCCTGGCTGGAGTCGCGGCCCTACACCGTGCTGTTTGTCGACGGCAACCACGAGCGTTTCGATCACTGGGCGGAGCGCCCCATGGAGTTGTGGCACGGTGGGCTGACGCAGCGCCTGTCGGATACCTCGCCCATACGGCGCCTGACGCGCGGCGAGGTTTTTGAGCTCGACGGCTCAACGGTCTTTACCATGGGCGGCGCCACGAGCGTGGACAGGGAATACCGCATTCCGTATTCCAGCTGGTGGCCGCAGGAGCTGCCGGACGAGCGCAACTTTGAGGAGGCACGGACAAAACTCGACAGCGTGGGCTGGAAGGTCGACTACGTGGTCACCCACACCTGCTCTACGCGTATGCTTTCGCCCACGCTTTATCCAGCGCCCGGCTGGAATTGCCCCGACGTTGACCGACTTACGGCATTTTTCGATGAGCTGGAAGATCGCTTGGACTACAAACGCTGGTATTACGGGCATTTTCATCGGGATGCCAACCCGGCCGAGCGCCATACCGTGCTCTACGACTGTATCGTCCGCCTGGGCGACGAACTCCAGCCCTGGGATGTCGCGTAGGGGCGGGGTGGCTGGCTACTCGACCATTACAGTGATGTTTTCCCGATGCGTACGGATAACATCCCAGCTAAAGTGCTCGACCAGCTGCTCGGCAGAGCGCGGTGTGGCGTCCGGCGCGATGCCTGTTTGCCCGGCGAGCCAGCCCAGCAGTGCCTCGGGCGCGCCAAAGCGGGTGCGGAGCTCGCCCAGGTCCAGGTCGCGGTCGCGCTTGGAAAGGCGGCGGCCGTCCGGCGACATGAGCAGCGGAATGTGCGCGTAGTGCGGTGTGGGAAGTCCCAGCAGATGCTGCAGGTAGATTTGGCGGGGCGTGGAGCCCAGCAGATCGCATCCGCGCACGACCTCGGTGACGCCCATGGCAGCGTCGTCGACCACCACGGCTAGCTGGTAGGCAAAAACGCCGTCGCTGCGGCGCACCAAAAAGTCACCGCACTCGGTGGCGAGTGCTTCGCATTGGGCTCCGTACGTGCGGTCCACGAATTCGATCACGTCGCTGGCGAGGTCGTCGACGGTGGGCACGCGCAGGCGCGTGGCCGGAGCACGCAGGGCACTGCGGCGGGTGATTTCTTCAGCAGAAAGACCTCTGCAGGCGCCGCGGTAGATGGGCGTGCCGTCGCTGGCGTGCGGCGCGCTCGCGGCGTGGAGTTCGGCACGCGTGCAAAAACAGGGATAGGTGAGGCCGGCGTCTTGCAGCTGGCGCAGGGCGTCCTCGTACAGATCCAGGCGATCGTGCTGGTAGTAGGGGCCTTCGTCCCACTCGAGCCCCAGCCAGGTCAGATCGTCAATCAGTTGAGCGGCAAGTTCCGGGCGCTTGCAGCGATCGTCCAGGTCCTCGATGCGCAGCACGATGCTGCCGCCCTGGCTGCGGGCCGAAAGCCACGAGCACAGGCAGCTGAACACGTTGCCCAGGTGCATGCGGCCCGAGGGCGACGGGGCGAAACGGCCCACGACGGGCGCGGGGGCGGAGGCGGGTGGCGTCGCTGGCGCGTCCGCGGCGGGCGTTGCTATGTTGCGTGTTTTGATATCCATGCGGATGAGTATAGCGCCTGTCTCTTATACACATCTGACGCTGCCGACGATACTCCTTGTGT
>CABRIC010000021.1 GCA_902470905.1 uncultured Collinsella sp.
CCCGCACCATTGATTGAAAGAGCTCCCAGCAATGGGAGCTTTTTTGTTATGGGCCCATCGCGGGGACTTGAACCTGCGAAGGAGCGAGCGCCAAGAAAACGCGGAGCGTTTTTAGCGAGCTGGCGAGGACGCCGGCAGGCGGCCGAAGCCGGTGCGAATCCGCGAAGCGGATACGCGGACGTCCTTTTGCCCGCACCATTGATTGAAAGAGCTCCCAGCAATGGGAGCTTTTTTGTTATGGGCCTCTTGTTGATGTCACGTTGCTGCTTCGTGCGGGTATCCTAGTGCCAACGTGTGCCTATCAGAGGAGAGACCATGCTGTTGTCCGGTATCATCGCCGCCCTTACCAGCCTTTTGATTCCCATCATCATCCTGTTGCTGCTGCTTCCTAACGCCTGCTATGTCGTTGAACAACAGCATGCCGTGATCATCGAGCGTCTGGGCAAGTTTAACCGCATCGTCAACGCGGGCTTCCACATGAAGGTGCCCGTGATCGACCGCAAGGCCGCCACGGTGAGTCTGCGCACCATGAAAAACGGTTTTGGCATCGACGTTAAGACCCAGGACAACGTGACCATCGGCCTTGAGGTCTCTGCTCAGTACCACGTGAGCTATGACATGGGCGCCGGCCCGGCAGATTCGGGTATCTACAAGAGCTACTACATGCTGCAGGAGCCCGTCGACCAGATGCGTGACTTCATCACCGACGCCCTGCGCTCTTCGATCCCCGTCTACACACTCGATGAGGTCTTTGCCAAGAAGGATGACATCGCCAAGGATGTCAACGCTACCGTTTCCGAGCAGATGGCCGCCTACGGCTTCACCCTCGTGTCGACGCTCATCACCAAAATCGCACTGCCGACCGAGGTTGAGAACTCCATGAACGACATCAACGCTGCCCAGCGCAAGCGCGCTGCGGCACAGGAGCTCGCTGAGGCCGACCGCATCAAGCGCGTCACCGAGGCGACCGCCGAGGCCGAGGCAATGGAAAAGGCGGGCGAGGGCATCGCCAACCAGCGCAAGGCCATCGCGCTGGGTATCAAAGATTCGCTCGAGATCATCCAAGAGACGGGCGTCGGCAACGACGAGGCCAACCAGCTGTTCATGTTTACGCAGTGGTCCGAGATGATGACGGAGTTCGCTCGCACGGGTAAAACCTCGACGGTCGTGCTGCCGAGCGACTTTTCGCAGTCGGCCTCGATGTTCGAGCAGATGCTGACCGCCAGCAAAGTTCAAAACGATTCGAAGGAGTAGACGCGCGTGAAATACACCGTCGTTTGCGTCGGTAAGCTCAAGGAGCGCTTTTGGAAGGACGCGTGCGCTGAGTACACCAAGCGCCTAGGTGCCTATGCCAAGGTTGATATCCGCGAGGTGGCCGATATCGACCCGGCTAAGGCGGGCGGCGTGGATGCCGCGCGCGACAAGGAGGGGGCGGCAATTCTTGCTGCATTGCCGTCTCGAGCGCATGTGATCCTGCTGGCTATCGAGGGCAAGGAGCGTTCGAGTGAGGAGCTCTCGGCGCGGCTCGACGATCTTATGCTGCGAGGCAGCAGCGACATTGCCTTTGTAATCGGCGGTTCGGACGGCGTGAGTGATGAGGTACGCGCCCGCGCCGACGAGATGCTCAGCTTTGGACGCATTACCTTGCCGCATAACCTGGCGCGTGTGGTGCTGCTAGAGCAGATTTACCGTGCCTGCAAGATCAGCCGTGGCGAGCCGTATCACAAATAGGTCGGCAATACGAAACAATGGCGTGGGACAATACCTTTCGTTTTGAGGAATGTGTCTGAAAGGACTATGAGATATGAAGATTGGATTTGTCGGTTTTGGCAATATGGCGAGCGCTATGGCCGATGGCTGGATCGCTGCCGGTGTAGCTGCGAGCGACATGTGCGCCTGTGCGGGTCGCTACGACGCACTGGTTGAGCGCTGCGAGGCGCGCGGCATGGCCGCCTGCCACGATGCCGCCGAGGTTGTCGTCGCATCCGATATCGTGGTCGCTGCGGTCAAACCGTACATGATCGAGAAGGTATTCGCCCCGCTCAAGGATGCTCTTGCCAAAAAGGTCGTTCTGTCGGTTGCCTGGACCTGGGACAGTGTCAAGTGGGAGCAGGTCCTGCCGGGCGTCGCGCATATCTCGACGGTGCCCAACACGCCGGTTTCGGTGGGCGAGGGCGTCATCGCTTGCGAGAGGGCTTCCACGCTTAGTGATGAGCAGAGCGCAGTGGTGCTTGATCTGCTTGGCAAGCTCGGTGCGGTGGTCGAGCTCGATACGAGCCTGCTGTTCGTGGGCGGCACGGTGGGTGGTTGCGCTCCGGCATTTGTCGCTATGGCAATCGAGGCCCTGGGCGATGCGGCGGTCAAGCATGGTATCCCGCGTGCCGATGCCTATCGCATTGTGAGCCAGATGGTGCTGGGTACGGCAAAGCTGCAGCTTTCAACTGGTCAGCATCCTGCGGCGATGAAGGATGCCGTATGCTCGCCCGGTGGCGCCACCATCAAGGGCGTCGTTGCGCTCGAGGACGCCGGCATGCGCAGTGCCCTGGTCAAGGCAATCGACGCAACTCTCCAGTAAAACCTGCCATTTTGGGACAGGGTTATTTTGGCAGGTTTTTCCTGCGGTTTTGTCGTATGTGCGAAAAGCGCCCCGCAACCGGATCGTTACCGGTTGCGGGGCGCTTGCGTTTGCCCAGATAAAACCGACCAAAATAAACCTGGCCCTTTTTGGCAGGTTAGTCCCAGAAGCTGTCTTCCTCATCCTCGGACTTGGGCCCGCGGTCGACGTACATCTTATGGGTGCGCTTCTCCATTACAAAGGCAAGAATCGCAAATAACAGGATGCCGCCGGCGAAAAGGATGGCAAAACCGGTGCGGGTGCCAAACAAAAAGGAAAAAACTGCGTCCATTGGGTGCCTTCTTGCGTAGTTGAGTTGGGTCGTAAACGCTCATAAGTATATACTTGCCCATACATGTACAAGGTTGCAACCTAAATGGAATGTATATCGCCGGAGGATCTAATGCTTGATATCAAGTTTGTTCGCGAGAACCCCGATGCCATCGATGTCGCCATGGCTAACCGCCAGACGTCTTGGGATCGCGAGAAGTTCTTTGAGCTCGACGACGAGCGCCGTGCCGTCATCACCGAGGTCGAGGAGCTCCAGGCTACGCGCAATGCCGAGTCCAAGAAGATCGGCGCCCTGATGAAGGAGGGCAAGAAGGACGAGGCCGAGGCCGCCAAGGAGGCCGTGCGCGCCGTCAACGAGAAGATTGACGGTCTGGCCGAGCGTCGTACCGCCCTCGAGCAGGAGCAGTACGACTTCATGGCTCACCTGCCCAACATTCCTTGCGAGGCCACGCCGTACGGTAAGGACGAGGACGAGAACATCGAGCGTCGCCGCTGGGGCACCCCGCGCGAGTTCGACTTCGACTTTAAGCCGCACTGGGATTTGGGCACCGATCTTGACATCCTCGACTTCGAGCGTGGCAACAAGCTCTCCGGCAGCCGCTTTACCGTTCTCGGTGGCGCCGGTGCCCGCCTGGAGCGTGCCCTCATCAACTTCTTCCTCGATACGCACACCAGCCGTGGCTTCAAGGAGTGGTGGCCGCCCATCGTCGTCAAGCGTCAGACCATGTTCGGTACGGGCCAGCTGCCCAAGTTCGAGGACGACGCCTATCACGTCTCGGGTGACAACTTCCTGATCCCCACCGCCGAGGTCGTGCTCACCAACCTGCACGCCGGCGAGGTCCTCGATGCCGACACCCTGCCGCGCCGCTACACCGCCTTCACCCCCTGCTTCCGTGAGGAGGCCGGTTCCGCCGGTCGCGACACCCGCGGCATCATCCGTCAGCACGAGTTCGACAAGGTCGAGATGGTCAAGTTCGCTAAGCCGGAGGAGTCCGACGATGAGCTCGAGAGCATGACCGCCGAGGCCGAGTACCTGCTGCAGCAGCTGGGCCTTCCGTATCGCGTGATTAGCCTGTGCACCGGCGACTTGGGCTTCTCTGCCCGTCAGACCTACGACATCGAGGTCTGGCTGCCGAGCTACAACGCCTACAAGGAGATCAGCTCCTGCTCCAACTGCGGTGACTTCCAGGCTCGCCGCGCCAACATCAAGTATCGCGACCCCGAGAACTTCAAGGGTTCGCGCTACCTGCACACTCTCAACGGTTCCGGCCTGCCGGCCGGCCGCACCATGGCCGCCATTCTGGAGAACTACCAGAACGCCGACGGCACCATCACGATTCCCGAGGTTCTGCGTCCTTACATGGGCGGCCTCGAGAAGATTGAGCCGGTCGCGTAACTTGGCTGCATAGGGGATATGCAAGGGCGCTCCTTCGGGGGCGCCCTATTTCGTACGCAGGTCCATACCATGCCGTGCGGACAGCTCAATAGAAAACACACGAACAACTGTTCTGTATACAGCCATCTACCTGCTATGCTTTTGCTAAATAAGAGCGAGAGAAAGGGGACGCGATGGAGCTGTTTGATGATCGGGTGGTTTTGTTTGAGAGCGACGAGGGCGGGGAGTACCTGCTTGTAACGTGTGAGCCGTCTGGCATGGGCGGCCTGGTGGTTCGGCAGACGAGTGAGGGTCCGTTGACACAATGGTGCTTTGAGGAGTCGCCGCATGTGGTCGAGACCTTTGTGACGCACGAGGGACTTGTGGCGCTGGAGCACTTCTATGGAGTTGGGACTTCCAACCAGGTCGCGCGCATGCTGAGCATCTCGTTTGCCGATTATGATTGTGCCCAGCGGGTGAGATCGCTCCTGAGGGAACTTGATGCCAAGTTCGACGTGATCGAAAAGCCAATCGATCGTACGGGGAACAGCGGTATATGCGGAGCAGCATGACAAAACTGCGTTCCACAAAAAAGTTTGAGATTGTGCTTGACTCCAATAAGCTAAAGTGGTTTTATATGTCTTGCGCTGCGGCGTTACCTCAGCTGGATAGAGGGTCTGACTACGAATCAGAACGTCATAGGTTCGAATCCTATACGCCGCACCAATTGAAATCGAAAGCCTCCGGCAACGGGGGCTTTTCTTTTACGTCGGCACTGCATGGATTCGAACCTCGGTCGAGGCGCGGGCGTAAAGAAAACGCGGAGCGTTTTTAGCCCGCGGGCGAGCACGCCGGAAGGCGGGCGGAGCCGGTGCGGATCCGCGCAGCGGATGCGCGGAATCCTATACGCCGCACCAATCGAACTTAAAGCCTCCGGCAACGGGGGCTTTTCTTTTATGGCAACACCGCATGGATTCGAATCTCAGTCGAGGCGCGAGCGTCTTAATCATCACTTCGTAAAATTTTTCCAAATTGTCGCTTGACCCATCGAGGGGTCACGTGCATAATAATCCGTGCGTTGCGGCGTTACCTCAGCTGGATAGAGGGTCTGACTACGAATCAGAACGTCATAGGTTCGAATCCTATACGCCGCACCAATTGAGTTTTAAGCCTCCGGAAACGGGGGCTTTTTTATATCACGATGCGTCGAGGATCGCATCAAGTGATTAAAATGAGTAAAAATCAAATTCAATAACTTTTTTTGAAAAACGCTTGACCTTTATTCAGTCCATGTGCATAATAATCAACAAGTCGCGGCGTTACCTCAGCTGGATAGAGGGTCTGACTACGAATCAGAACGTCATAGGTTCGAATCCTATACGCCGCACCAATTGAAATCGAAAGCCTCCGGCAACGGGGGCTTTTCTTTTACGTCGGCACTGCATGGATTCGAACCTCGGTCGAGGCGCGGGCGTAAAGAAAACGCGGAGCGTTTTCAGCCCGCGGGCGAGCGCGCCGGCAGGCGGGCGAAGCCGATGCGGATCCGCGAAGCGGATGCGCGGAATCCTATACGCCGCACCAATTGAACTTGAAGCCTCCGGCAACGGGGGCTTTTCTTTTATGTCGCCGCTGCATGGATTCGAACCTCGGTCGAGGCGCGGGCGTGAAGCGGACGATTTCTTATCGACTCGTGTAAGATTCCGAGTAGATGTCGCGACTTATTCGCGACCACTCCTTCTTCAAGCGACCGATCAGGGTGATACTTCGTGGCAGAGCGTCCGACATACAAGCTCAGGTTTCTCGATCCCAAGAAGCGCTTTCCGGCGATGCCCGAGCAGCCCGCGGGGCGCTCGTATGGTGTTGTCTGGAAAGTCTTTGGCGAGGATCAGCATGAATCTTGTTATGTCGTCGAATTCGTTGGCAAAAGCCATGTGTCGCTTTTGGGCTACGTAAGCGTTTCGGGTGAGGTGTACAAGGTGGACCGCCCCGTTAGCGAGGCTCCGCTGCCCAACGATCCCGACATGGAGCTGGTCCTTGACGAGTCGGATTCCAGTATTGGTGAGATTATGGTAAGGGAAGCCAACGGTGCAATGCGTACGTGTGCGCAAACTGCCGGCTCTCCCGAAGGCCCCATGCGCGAGCAGTCCGACCACGAGACATGGAATTCGACCCGCGCCCTTCCTTACGGCGAGTTCATGGCCTCGATGTTCTTGCGCTACGTGATATTTGCCAACTCCGAAAGCGCTATTGCAAACACGGCGGGCGTCGACGGTCTCGATGCGGACATGCAAAACGTTGTCGACAAAATAAAGCTCGTAAAGTTGCCCGAGCCGGTCGAGGTGTTTTTGGGCTTTAACACGGCACCGCTACCTGACGCTATCGAGACGCTGCTCTACCGTGTCGACCATGCCGAGAATCCGAGCGGTATCGAGCGTTATGCCGCCGCCCTTATGAGCGAGGTCGACTTGCCCCGTCTGCGCACCATTGCCGCCAAGTCCGAAATGAGCCTGGCTCGCATTGATCGCTCAAAGCTTTTCTATCTCAATTTTGATCGTAGCCTGCTGGATCAGGACGAGATTGACATGCTGCTCGCCATCGAGTGCCGTCTCAATCGCCTCTCCGGCATCCTTGAGCGCATCGGGGCCGGATTGGCCCCTGCGGCATCCTCGCCGAGCCTTGAGGGCTGCGCGCTCTTTGATGCGTGGCATATCGCCAAGACGACCAACGATGTTCCCCGACTGCTCGATACGGCCTCGAGCGATAACCCGTGGGGCAAACCGGGTACGGTGGCTTGCCAGCCGGGCGGTGAGTGGGATGTGCGTACCCGCTTCGCGCGTATCGTCGAGGCACTTAACGTGGTCACACGGCTCGACTATACCTATCGGGCAAACGTTGCCGAGGGGATTATGCTCGTTCGGTTTGGGCAGTCTGTCGTGGATGCCATGCCGCAACGTGAATACGACGCTCAAGATGACGCCTGGCGCGAGCTGGACGAGGACACGCGCGCGGTCTGGGCTGCGGAACACGATGCGCGCGTGGCACTCACGCTTGCGGCAGCGTGTTTTGCCGCGGGCACCTGCATCACGCGCTGCTATGTGCAGATTGCTGCTCCCGACAGTGAGCAGGGCGAGCACGTTGTCGCAACGTATTTCTTTGGGCGCGCGGCCTATCTGGCCGATTGCGTGCCTGTTGCCAAGAATCTTGAGAGCATGGACATGGACGATATGCCGTGCAAGCGTGTGCTTGAGGCGTATGAGTCAACCGCTCCGGAGACGATTGAGCCTGCGGAGGTTCATACTCGTCCGCGTGATGACCATCGCACGCTTCCGCCGGCGCTGCGCGATTTGCTGCTTGCCGATACGGCTGACGAGTTGGAGGTCATGGAAGAGGACGACGACCCATACGTGGCCCGTGTTGTTGAATTGCGCGAGCAGGCAAAAGTCGACCGTACAGGTGCTTTTGAAGGCTTTTCCCGTCTTGTTGAGGAGTTGGAGGCTAAGTGCGCCGTTGCCGAGCTTTTGGCGACAGGTCCGGTTCAAACGCAGTTTTGCGATAACCAGCTGGTGCGCATGGTGCTACCGGTGTTGGAAGAAGATCGCTCTGTGCGAATCCTCCGTGCGCCCGATGCGCTGTACTTTGCCCAGCACGAGATCTGTAGCTTTTACGCCGAGCAAGAGGACTTTGAACGAGCGCTGCCCGAGGTGCGCCATCTTTACGATCTGGCGCGCTCGTCCATGCAATCGCACTTTGCGCTCATCAACGTGCTTGCGCGTCTGGAGCGCTTTGACGAGATTATCGAGGTGGCACGCCACGGCCTACGTATTGCCAGCGATCGTTCTGCAATCGGCTATCTGTTCTATCGCTTGGCGTTTGCCTATTGGAACTGCGATCAGCTCGACCTGGCGCTGGCTTGTTACCGTCTGGTGCCGCGCGGTGAGGAATCGGGCAGCAGCGCGCTGGAAGAAATGCAGGGCCTTATGAACGAGATGGGCGTCAGCGAGCCTCCGACGTTCGAGGAAGCGGTCGAGACCATCCGCAAGGCTGGACTCGAGCTGCCGCCAGTGTCCGCCGTGACGAATCAGCTTGCAGATGCCGCTGTTCAACTGGTCGACAACGGCTTCTTTTTCCTGGCACGCGGTTGCATCTTCCAAATGTGGCGCACCATGGGCAACGACGAGCTCGGCTCCCTCAACCGCTCGCTGGGGTAGGCGAAGCCTCCAAGGAGGAAAGGATGCTAGGCAATTAGAAAATTTCCTCTTGCCCATCCTTGGCTGTTTGGTTACTATAGAACGGCTGTTACGGAGAGCTGACCGAGAGGCCGAAGGTGCTCGCCTGCTAAGCGAGTATGCCCCAAAAGGGCATCTGGGGTTCGAATCCCCAGCTCTCCGCCAGTTTAACTTTAAAGAAGGGTCCCATCGGGGGCCCTTTTTTATTATCGAGAAAGGGCGCTGGGGATTCGAACCCTCAAAAAAAGGAGGCATCCTTTCGGACACCTCCTTTCAGCGAGTGTATTGTTCTTCGATCTTACATCTCGGGCGCCTTGGCTACGGTCTCGCTCTCTGCCGCAAGTGGGCGGTTGTCGATGCGGCGGCCCAAGCGGTCGAGCTTCACGAGGAGCCATTCAATGGGATTCGGCCCTGTGCCTTCCTCGTCGGCAACCAGGTCCATGACGGCGACCTTGGTGCCGTCCTGCTTGAGCGTAACGCTGCCTACCTTGTCGCCAACATGCACCGTGCCCGAAAGGTCATCGTAGCTAACTTTTTCGGTCACTTCGCCGGCGAGTGAGAACACCGTTGCCTGTGCGGCGGGGTCGGCGAGCGTGGCGTCGATCGTCTTGTCCGTCCAATCTGTCTGGCTAATGCGTGCCATGAGCGGGTTGCCGTTGGCGGTCTTTTCCTGCGTGTTGGCGATCGCGACCGTGACCTTGTGGCCGTAGTACCAATTGGCAAGGGTTGCGGTATCGGTAAAGCGCTGGTCGGTGGTGGTGGAGTTCAAAACGACGGTGTAGATCTCGTCGCCGTCGCGGTTGTAGGCGCTCGTAAAGCAATAGCCCGCGTCGTCGGTGGTGCCGGTCTTGCCGCCGATGTTGCCATCTTGGCCCAGCAAATAGTTATGCGTGTCCATGGAATGCGAATGGTCGGCGCCGTCGGCGCCCGTGACCTCGATCCAGGAATCCTCGCTCGCTACGACCTCGCGGATCGTGTCGTTTTTCATGGCCTCCTGCATCATCAGCGCTACGTCGTGTGCGGTTGAGTGCATATCGCCAGCCCACTCATCAAAGTCCAGACCGTGTGGGTTCTCAAAGACCGTGCCGGTGCAGCCGAGCTTCTTAGCGCGCTCGTTCATGGCCTTCACAAATGTGGCCTCGGCGTCTTTGGTCTTAGGGTCGATCTTCTTGCCCACATATTCGGCGAGCACGATGGCGGCGTCGTTGCCCGAGGGAATCATCAGGCCACGCAGTGCCTGCTCAACGGTAAGCTCGTCGCCTTCGAGCAAGCCGGCGGTCGAATTACCCACGGTGGCTGCGGCGTTGCTCACCGTGACCCTCTCGTCCATTTTGCAATTCTCGACGGTTAGGATTGCGGTCATGACCTTGGTGATCGAGGCAATTTTGACCTGCTCATCGGCGTCGCGGGCATAGTAGACGGTGCCGTCTTTGCCCATGACGAGGGCATTGGTCGCATCGATATCGGGCAGGTTTTCGGCCGTGATGCCGCGCGCATCGGCGGTTTTGCCGCAAACATTGTCGGTCGTGAGCACTTGGGCGCCGGCGACGGTGGGCGCGCCAGCGGCAAGGGCGATAGCGCAGACAAAGCTGGCGGCAAGCTGGGCTGAGCGCTTTGCAAAAGAGGTGAGGGACTTCACGGAATTCGCTTTCGACGGGATGGTCTCTTCTGGAACTAGAGTATATCGTTTGCCGGCGTCGGCAATCATCGCGTGCGTGCGTGGCCCACATCCGCGCCCGAACGGGCACAAGGGTGCTTAAGGCCGACTTAATCACCCGCGCTTGTTGTGTGTGGCGTGCGTCGCCTCGGGCATAATGGAGCGCGAGAGGAGCACGCATGAACGAGCGCATACTGGTAGTTGATGACGAGAAGGCCATTGCCGACTTGGTTGGTATCTACCTTACAAAAGAGGGCTTTGATGTCCAGATTGCCTATAGCGGGGCCGATGCTGCCAAGGCAATCTTGGAGCAGGAGTTCGATCTGGCGCTGCTGGATGTCATGCTGCCCGATATCGATGGGTTTGAGCTGCTGCGTACGATCCGTTCCAGCCATACCTATCCCGTGATCATGCTGACGGCGCGCGATGCCCAGCAAGACAAGATCGAGGGCCTTTCGCTTGGCGCGGACGATTACGTGGTTAAGCCGTTCCGTCCGCTGGAGCTCATCGCGCGCGTGCACGCTCAGCTTCGCCGCTACACCAGCTACGGTAGCCGTGCACAGGCGGCCGAGTCGCCGACCATTCAGCTCGACGGCTTGGAGATCAACCGCGATGCTCGTTCCGTAACGGTGGACGGTTCACCGGTACGCCTCACACCCACCGAGTATTCAATCTTGCTGTATCTGGTCGAGCATCGCGGCAGCGTGGTGGCCGTGGAGGACCTGTTCCGCGCGGTATGGAACGAGGACTTTATGCCCGGCTCCAACAATACGGTGATGGTGCACATTCGCCATTTGCGCGAAAAAATCGGCGACGACGCACAAAAGCCACGCTTTATCAAAAACGTCTGGGGCGTCGGCTACATCATCGAATAACGCTTTTCGCTTGTGAGGATCTTGATATGACAAAAGACGATAGGCAAGCGTTCGAGGTGCCCGATCGGCTCTTTGAATACGTGAGGTCGGTCGTCGACAACCGCGCGCTTGCAACGGTGCTGCTCTTTTTGCTGAGCCTGCTGCTGATTGGCATCGACAACATCGTCGGAATCTTGGCGGTGCTGCTTGTTGGCTTTTTGCTGATCGATCGATTTGAGATCGTGCGCCGCTGCATGGTGATTGGCGGCGCCGCGTGGGCCATGACGTTGGCGATTGGCGCCATGGCGCTCGGCGGCATCGAAGGGCCGGTGCTGTTCGATGCCGGCTTTGTATTCAACATGCTTGGCTTTGTGCTGGCGCTTGCCGCGTGCGTGCTGTTCTTGTGTGGCCGCGCCCTGTACTACCAGGGCTACGAACAGGGCGAGCAGCATGCCGATTGTGTGCTGGCCGCTCGTATTCAAGATCGCCTGATCGATCACCCCGACACCTGGGACAACATCGACGGCGACTTCTTGGAGGTCGAGGGCGCCCTTAACCGCGTGCGTGACCGTGAGCGCAAGGTGCAGCAAGCTCTGCGTGACGAGTCGCATCGCAAGGACGATCTGGTCACGTACTTGGCACATGACCTACGCACCCCGCTTGCCAGCGTGGTGGGCTATCTTTCGCTGCTGCAAGAGGCTCCTGAGCTGCCGGTTGAGCAACGTGCGCGCTTTACGGGCGTGGCTCTCGACAAGGCGCACCGGCTCGATGCGCTCATCGAAGAGTTCTTCGATATCACGCGCTTTGACTTCCACGATATCGTGCTCACGCGCGGCTATGTTGATCTGGGGTTGCTGCTGGCTCAGGTGGCTGACGAGTTCTATCCCATCCTCAACGAGCAGCATAAGGAAGCCCAAGTTGATATTCGCGAGGACCTGACGGTGCTCGTGGATGGCGACAAAATGGCTCGCGTGTTCAACAACATCATGAAAAACGCTATTGCCTATAGCTATGAGGGCTCGACCATCACGATCGAGGCCAGACGCCAAGACGATGGCGGCGTGCGCGTGCGCTTTATCAATCAGGGCGATCCCATCCCTGAAGCAAAGCTCAAGGTGATCTTTGAGAAGTTCTATCGCCTGGATGCGGCGCGTGCGACCAATCGCGGCGGCGCTGGACTGGGGCTTGCCATCGCCAAGGAGATCATCGCGGCACACGGCGGTACCGTTGCATGTGAATCGACGCCCGAACACACGATATTCACCATCGAGCTGCCCGCCGCATAGCCAGCGTGCCCTTACAAACACTTGACAATGCGCTCACGTGCATATGAGCCGCGATTTCTACTATCGATACTGCTGAATTGATATCGATGTGGAGGTATGCGGTATGACGGCTGCTGCGGCTGTGGAGCCCACGGAGCTTGAAGAACTCATGAAAGCGCAGGCCGAGGCCGCGCACGAGCGCGAGGTTGGGGATGCGACTCGCCCTACGGCAGAGGATCTTGCCGCCTCGCCGACGCGCATCGACGTCGAGGGCCTCGACCTGTTCTATGGCGACCATCATGCGCTCAAGGACGTGAATATCAAGATTCGCGACAAGCAGATCACCTCGTTTATCGGGCCTTCGGGCTGCGGAAAGTCCACGTTGCTGCGCTGCTTTAACCGCATGAACGACGGCATCAAGGACTGCCGAATCGAGGGCAAGATTGCGCTCGATGGTCAAGATATCCTGGGCGATTACGACATCTGCCGTTTGCGCCAGCGCGTGGGCATGGTGTTTCAGCGCCCCAACCCGTTTCCCATGAGCATCTACGACAACGTCGCGTATGGTCCGCGCGGCATGGGCGTGCGCGATCGCGCTGTGCTGGATGAGCTGGTCGAGGACTCCCTGCGTCGCGCTGCCCTGTGGGACGAGGTCAAGGACAAGCTCAAGGAGTCGGGCCTGGGTCTTTCGGGTGGACAGCAGCAGCGCCTGTGCATCGCCCGCGCGCTGGCCGTGCAGCCCGACATTCTGCTGATGGACGAGCCGACCTCGGCGCTCGACCCCGTGTCGACGCTGGTGGTGGAGCAGCTGGCCTGCGAGCTCAAAGAGACCTGTACGCTCGTGGTCGTTACGCACAATATGCAGCAGGCGGCGCGTATCTCCGACTCGGTCGCGTTTTTCTTGCTGGGCGAGTTGGTGGAGCACGCGCCCACCGCGCAACTCTTCAAGAATCCGACCGATCCGCGCACGGCGGATTATTTGACGGGACGTTTTGGCTGATACCATCTAGTAAAGGTACCTTTAGGGTTAAGATGCGGTCATGCCGGCCGCAAAGGGGTTCAACATGATCTATTACGTCGAGGACGATGACAACATCAGGGATTTGACGGTCTATGCGCTGCGCAAGCAGGGGATCGAGGCCGAAGGCTTTTCGTGCGACGGTGAGTTTAAGGCTGCCGTGGCGCGACGGGTGCCCGATGCTGTGCTGCTCGATATCATGCTGCCCGATACCGATGGTTTGGCGATTATGCGCCGCCTCCGCGCCGACCGCCTGACGGCGACGGTGCCCATCATGATGCTTACCGCCAAGGACACCGAGCTCGACAAGGTGATGGCGCTCGATGGCGGTGCCGACGATTACCTGACTAAACCCTTCTCGCTCATGGAGCTTGCGAGCCGCTGCCGCGCACTGCTGCGTCGCGGCGGAATGGTCAAGCAGGCGAGCGATGTGCTCAGCGTGGGCGACATCGTGCTTTCGCCCAGCCATCGCGAGGTGACCGTTGCCGGCGAGCCGCTTAAGCTCACCCTGCGCGAGTTCGACCTGCTCGAGTACCTCATGCGCAAGCCCGGCGTGGTCTTTACCCGCGAGTCGTTGCTGCAGAGCGTGTGGGGCTGGGACTTCGACGGCGGTTCGCGCACTGTTGACGTGCACGTGCAGACGCTTCGCCAAAAACTGGGCGAGCATGCCAGCGCCATCGAGACCGTGCGCGGCGTGGGCTACCGCTTGGCCGAGCCTTCTGCCGGTGATGGTGCCGAAGGTGACGTCACCGCGGCCACCGCATCGGAGGAGTAACCCGTGGTCTTCGCCCCCCAGGGAAAACATACGCTGTCGCACCGCGTTTTTGTGACGATCTTTGTCTGCGCCATGGCGGTTATCGTGGCGTTTACGGTGCTGGGTGCGTTCTTTGTGCAAAACACCTTGGCGGATGCCACGAGTGCCAATCTGGCGCAGGAAACCGAGCTCATTGCTGCCGCCCTCGACGAGCAGCAGGAGCCCATCCCGTTCTTGCGTAGCCTCGATCGAGAGGACTTGCGCATCACGCTGATTAACAAGGATGGATCGGTTGCCTACGACAACGAGGCGTCGCCTTCCACACTGCCCAACCATGGCGATCGCCCCGAGGTCATCGAGGCCTTTGAGAGTGGTTCGGGTTCCGCGGAGCGCGCAAGCTCTACGCTCGACGAGATTATGCTGTATCGCGCCGTCGCCCTTGATAACGGCCAGGTTGTCCGCTTGGCGCAGGCCCAGCCTGGCGTTGCGGCGATTTTGCTGTCGATGGTGGCGCCGATGCTGCTTATCGCAGCAGCGGGTGCGGTACTCTCGTTTTTTATGGCGCGCCGCGAGTCCCGTGCCATCATCGCGCCGTTGCAAGAGGTGGATTTGGACCACCCACGCCGTAGCTATGAGCACGCCTATGCCGAGATGGTCCCCATGCTTGAGCGTATTGAGTCGCAGCGCCAGGAGCTCAAGCGCCAAATGGCGGTGCTGGCGGACAACGACCGTATGCGCCGCGAGTTCACGGCGAATATCACCCATGAGCTCAAGACGCCGCTTACGGCGATTTCGGGCTATGCCGAGCTCATCGCAAACGGCATGGTCGAGGGCGAGGGCGACCTGCGCAACTTTGGCGGTCGCATCTATCGTGAGGCGGGCCGCTTGGCAGCGCTTGTCAACGATATCCTTACGCTGTCTAACTTGGACGAGGCCGAGCGTGCAGCTGAGGGCGAGACGGTGCCCATTGGGTCCACGGAGCCTATTGAGCTCTCGCGTGCCATCTACGCGGTCGAGCAGCGTCTTGAACAGGTCGCCCGTCAGGCGAATGTGACGATCAGTCATGAGACCAAGCCTGTGGTCATCGAGGGCGTGTCGCGCTTGATTGACGAGCTCATCTATAATCTGGCAAGCAACGCCATCCGCTACAATCGACCCGGCGGTACGGTTACGCTGCAGTGCGGCACCAACGACGAAGGCCATCCGTTCCTTGCGGTCGCCGACACGGGAATCGGTATCGCGCCTGAAGAACAGGGCAAGGTATTTGAGCGGTTCTATCGCGTGGACAAGAGTAGGTCCAAGGCACGCGGCGGAACCGGTCTGGGGCTTGCCATTGTCAAGCATGCGGCCCTGTATCATCACGCCACGCTCGATCTGTCGAGCGAGTTGGGCGTGGGAACCACCATTACGGTGACGTTTCCCATACAGCAGGACGAGCCATTCGCATAGCGATACAACATAGATATTGATGTAGACGCCGCATTTGACTTTCGGGTGCGGCGTTGTTGTGCAATTTTACGATTGCTTCCGACATTTTTACAGGAGAGCCTGTTTCTTATGTATAGAGTTTGGTCTCGGTAAAAAGATGCGATAACATACGGACAGTTTTGTCAATCCGAACTGGGGAAATGAAAGGCAAGCTGCATGACCCTTCTCGAACTGTTCCAGCTGCTCAAAAAGCACCTTAAGCTGGTCATCACCCTTCCGGTGGTCTGCGCGATCGCCATGGGCATCGTGTCCTTCGTTGCGATGGACAACACCTACACCGCGACGACGAGCATGTACATTCTCGCCAAAACCGACGATAGCGGTCAGATGAGCTACAACGATCTCTCGGCGAGCCAGATGCTTTCCAACGATATCGCCACGCTGCTGGATAGCGATAGCGTTAAGAGCGGTGCTGCCAATGAGCTGGGCCTTGCTGACCTGGATGACTACAAGGTGTCTGTTTCCTCCGAGACCACCACGCGTGTCATTACGCTTTCGGTTACCGGCACCGATGCCAAGGAGACGGCTAAGGTCGCAAAGGCCATGGCCAGCTCGGTGAGTACGGTCGCTCAGAACGTCGGCGCTGCCCAGAGCATCAACGTTATCGACGAGGCTAAGACTCCCGAAGTCCCCAGCGGCCCCAAGCGCACGCTGTACGTTGCTGTCGCGTTCCTCGCCGGTATCTTTATCGCAGTTGCCTATGTCGTTTTGGCAGACATGCTCAATACCCGCATCCGCGGTGCCGAAGAGGCAGAAGAGCTCCTGGGCATTCCCGTTGTTGGCCGAATTCCGGCTATGAAAGGTGGTAAATAGGCATGGCTAAGGCAAAGAACACCGATAAGCTCGTTGTACAGAATGCCGCCAAGACCCTTCTGGCCAACATCCGCTTTGCGAGCGTGGACGACCCCATTCGCACCATCACCGTTACCTCCTCGATTCCCAACGAGGGCAAGTCTACGGTTTCCATTAACCTTGCTCAGGCAATCGCCACGAGCGGCAAGTCCGTGCTCCTGGTCGAGGCCGATATGCGCCGCAGGTCTCTTTCCGATATGCTCGGCGTTCATTCGCGCGGCGGACTCTATGCGGTTCTTTCCGAGCAGATCTCCATTGACCAGGCGATTGTCGAGACGGGTCAGAAGAACTTCTACTTCCTCGATGCCGAGCCGCATATTCCCAATCCTGCCGACATCATCGTCTCTCACCGCTTTGCCAAGCTGGTAAAGGCACTGTCTGCCAAGTTCCAGTACGTCATCTTTGATGCTCCCCCGGTCGGCACCTTCATCGATGCTGCCGAGATCGCAAGTCTGACCGACGGCACGCTGTTCGTGGTGCGCGAGGACTTCACCAAGCGCGAGGAGGCGCTCAACGCCATCGGTCAGCTTAAGAAGTCCGAAAAGGTCAAGCTCATCGGTACCGTCATGAATTACTGTGAGACCGAGACCAGCGAGTACTACTATTCTTACTATACCAAGGACGGTAAGAAGGTTAAGAAGGGCTCCGACGATCAGGGCGCTTCCAAAAAGGGCATCTTCACCAACCGAGCAAACGTTTAGTTGATTAAGGCTGACCTATGCGTGACATTCATTGCCATATCTTGCCGGGTGTAGACGACGGCGCCGCCGATCTTGATGAGAGCTTGGCGATGCTCGAGGCTGCCAAGCGGGCCGGTGTAACCAGGATCGTTTGCACTCCTCACTGCCGTGATCCCTATTTTGATTACGACAAGATGTGGGATGCCTTTGAGCTGCTGCGTGATAACGCTGACGGTTTTCCGCTCCAGATGGGCTTCGAGGTCAACCATCGAAAGCTCGTTGAGCTTGGTATCGATGCCGCGGAGCACTTGCATTTCGATGGAACCAACGAGTTTCTGCTCGAGCTTTCGACGCATGCCGATGCGTATGCGTTTAGAGAGTACGAGAACACGATTTACGATTTGCAGTGCCGTGGCTACCAGGTGATCATCGCTCATCCTGAGCGCTATCGTGCGGTTCAAAAGGATGTAAGCGTGGCGGAGCGCCTGGTCGATATGGGCTGCAAGCTGCAGGCTTCGGCGGACTTTATTGCCGGCGGTCGCTTTGGTCGCGAGAAAAAGCCGGCACAGCGTCTGTTCGATCAGAACCTGTACAGCTTCATCGCGAGCGATGCCCATAACGTGGGTCATTACGATTGCCTGGCGAAGGCTCGCGCGAAGTTTAGCGTGCGCGGAGCTCATTTTCGCTAAAATCTGTCCCTAACGTTCGCATTGAATGAAAGGGCAGCCATGGATATCCAACTTAAGACGGGATGCTTTGATGACGCGGCGTTGGTGCGCCGCGCCGTCTTTGTGGACGAACAGGGTTACGAAATCGAGTTCGACCAGATCGATGAGGCTTCTGACTGCATTCATGTGACGCTGTACGCGGATGGTCAACTCGCCGGCTGCTCGCGTGTGTTTCCCGAGGAGTTGGAGCGCGCGGCAGATGCGGAAGCCCTGGTGCCGCCGGCATGCGACATGGACGAAGGCGTTGCGGCGGGGGAGACCTACATTATGGGGCGCGTCGCCGTGCTGTCCACCATGCGCCGTCGCGGTCTGGCAAGCAAGATTATCGAAGCCAGCGAAGCTGCTGCACGCGATGCCGGCGCCAAGCTCATAAAGTTGCATGCACAGGAGTACGTGCTGCCGCTCTACGTCAAGGCGGGCTACACGCAGATCGCGCCGGTGGACTACGAAGACGAAGGCCAGCCTCATGCCTGGATGGCCAAGCGCATGGGCGACAGATAGGGACGTTCCTTTTCTGCTGGCAGTTGGGGATACTCCTTGGCAATCGACGCATGGGTGTTCCAACATACAGTTTTTCGATTCCGTATGTATATATGCGCGCTAATGGGTTATAAAATCTAAGTCTGAACATAGCAGGTCTGCAATGCGGCTCGGGCAACCGGGCCGTTTTTGCGGGCAGGGGTAGCGCGAAAGGACTGCACATGCGTCAATTTAAGACCGAGAGCAAAAAACTGCTCGACCTTATGATCAACTCCATCTACACCAATAAGGAAATCTTCCTGCGCGAGCTTATCTCTAACGCGAGCGACGCCGTCGACAAGCTCAACTTTAAGAGCCTGCAGGATCCGAGCGTCAAGATCGACCAGGGCGACCTGGCCATTCGCGTCTCCTTTGATAAAGACGCCCGCACCATTACCATCTCGGATAACGGCATTGGCATGACCGCCGAGGAGCTCGAGCGCAATCTGGGCACCATCGCCCATTCCGGCTCCGAGGAGTTTAAGACCGAGAACGCCGAGCAGCAGGGTTCGGATGTCGACATCATCGGCCAGTTTGGCGTGGGCTTCTACTCGGCTTTTATGGTCGCCAGCCACGTGAAGGTCGTCAGCCGCGCCTATGGCGAGGATGTCGCCCATGTGTGGGAATCCGACGGTCTTGAGGGCTACACCATCGAGGACGGCGAGCGCGCCGAGCACGGCACCGATGTCATCCTGACGCTGCGTGAGAACGAGAAGCTCGACGCCGACGGCGAGGCCGAGACCTACGATCGCTTCCTGACCGAGTGGGGCCTCAAGAGCCTGATTCAGCAGTACAGCAACTATGTGCGTTACCCGATTCAGATGATGGTGTCCAAGAGCCGCCAGAAACCCAAGCCCGAGGACGCCGGCGACGATTACAAGCCCGAGTACGAGGACTACCAGGAGCTCGAGACCGTCAATTCCATGACACCGATCTGGAAGAAGCGCAGCTCCGATGTCGAGCAGAAGGACTACGACGAGTTCTACAAGTCCACGTTCCACGACTTTGACGATCCTGCGCGCACCATCAGCTTCCACGCCGAGGGCACGCTCGAGTATGACGCCCTGCTGTTTGTGCCGGGACGCGCGCCGTTCGATCTGTACAGCAAGGACTACGAGAAGGGTCTGGCGCTCTACAGCTCCAACGTCCTGATCATGGAGAAGTGCGACGACCTGCTGCCCGACTACTACAACTTTGTCCGCGGCGTCGTGGATTCCGCCGACGTGTCGCTCAACATCTCGCGCGAGACGCTGCAGCAGAACCGTCAGCTCAAGGCCATCGCCAAGCGTGTGGAAAAGAAGATTACCGCCGACCTTGAGGATATGCGTGACAACGACCGCGAGGCCTACGAGAAGTTCTTTGAGAACTTTGGCCGCGGTCTTAAGTACGGCATCTACTCGAGCTATGGCATGAAGGCCGATGAGCTCGCCGACCTGTTGCTGTTCTGGTCTGCCAAGGAACAGAAGATGATTACCCTGGCCGAGTATGCCAAGGGCATGCCCGAGGATCAGAAGGCCATCTACTACGCCGCCGGCGACTCGCGCGAGCGCTTGGCCAAGATGCCCGTGGTAAAGGGCGTGCTCGACCGCGGCTATGACGTGCTGCTGCTGACGCAGGATGTGGATGAGTTCACGTTCCAGGCTATGCGTGAGTACGTTGCCGCCGATATGCCCAAGATCTACGAGGACGATGCTGCCCGCGAGGCTGCCGAGAAGGCTGTGGCCGACGGTGCCGAGCCCGAGATCGAGGATCGTCATCTGGAGCTCAAGAACGTCGCGACCGGTGATCTTGACCTGGCGACCGAGGACGAGAAAAAGGAGGCCGAGGACGCCACCAAGGAAAACGAGGACCTCTTCAGCGCTATGAAGGAGGCGCTCGGTGACAAGGTCGAGAAAGTTGCCGTCTCCGCGCGCCTGACCGATGCCCCCGCTTGCATCACCACCGAGGGCCCACTTTCGCTCGAGATGGAGAAGGTGCTCCAGAAGGGACCCGAGGGCGCGCCCGACGGCATGCCCAAGAGTCAGCGCGTGCTCGAGCTCAACGCCAAGCACCCGGTCTTTGCCAAGCTCGTCGCTGCCCAGAAGGCAGGCGACACCGACAAGATCAAGCAATACTCCGGTCTGCTCTATGACCAGGCTCTGCTGGTCGAGGGCATCCTCCCCGAGGACCCCGTTGCCTTCGCGGCATCTGTTTGCAACTTGATGTAGTTCGGGGATACGGCACCGTAACTAGATTAGAACGAGAGTGGATAATCTCCCACTTTTGGCTCGAATGCGGGCTTGAAGTGAGAGATTTTCCACTCTCGTTTCCTTTTGTACGGAGTAGTCGTTGGGGACGTTCTTAAATGACTATTTGAATTGCTAATTTGTGCGGGTTGTGGTTTTGTGACCTGCTGAAATTTAGGATACTGTACATCTGTACGTTAACTCATCTTCGTAGTATATTGCTACCCGCAAAACTCAGTACCATTGTGCCGCGAGGCACTAAAGCGCCTACGTACAATGGTTGTCGATAGTACGATTCGATTTAACGACAGGATGGATGGTCCAAGCGTGAGTCTCGGCAGCAAACTATCCAATGCAAAGGTGTCCTTTGCGATCTTTAAGCGCGACATTAAGCGACTGCTTGTGAACCCCGTCGCCTTGGTGGTTACCCTTGGCGTGTGCGTTATTCCCTCGCTGTATGCCTGGTACAACATCGTGGCCAACTGGGATCCGTACGGAAATACCCAGGGTATCAAGATTGCCATCGCCAACAACGATCGGGGCACCCAAAACGACTTGGTGGGCGAGCTCAACGCGGGCGATCAGGTTGTCGATCAGCTCAAGGAGAACGATCAGCTGGGCTGGACCTTCGTCGATTCGGCGTCCGATGCCAAGGAGGGCGTCGAGAGCGGTGAGTACTATGCGGCCATCGTAATCCCCAAGAACTTCTCGGATAACCTGGTTTCGATGCTCGACGGCAACTACCATCAGCCCAAGCTTACGTACTACGTCAATGAGAAGAAGAGCGCCATTGCACCCAAGGTTACCGACACCGGTGCAAGTACCATCGAGAAGCAGATCAACTCGGAATTTGTCTCCACGGTGGGCGAGACCGTTGCCAGTATTGCCAAGGATGCCGGAGTCGATTTAAAGGACAAGGCAACCCAGACTCTGGATTCGTTGGCAAGTTCTGTCTCCGAGGCATCCGATACCTTGGGCGAGGTGCGCGATTCGATTGGCGATATGAATGCCGCCATCGATAAGACGAGTGGCGCCATCGCCTCGGCCGATGCGGCACTTGCCGGCCTGCAGGGTCAGGCGCCGTCACTGACGCAGGCGATCTCTCAGGGTAACGACCTGCTGGGCGAAGCTCGCACCACGGCGGGTAACTCTATCGCCTCGCTCTCCAAGGCGCTCTCGGAAGGCAGCCTTGCGCTTACCAAGACGTCGGCCTCCGCGAACGCTGCCATCGGCAAGCTGACGGGCACGGTCACATCTACGACCACCCGTATCGACAACTCGCTCGAGTCTCTCCAAGCGACAATCGACCACAATAAGGCCGTTATCGGGCACTTAGAGATTCTCGCCAATGACACGTCGACAGGTTCCGAGGAAATTGACGCGCGCATTGTATCGACCATCGATTTGCTTCGAGAGCAGAATGAAAAGCTTCAGAGCATCAAGGACGGTCTGTCTGCGCAGTCGAGCGCCATGGCGAATGACGCCGCGGCTGTCTCGGGTGCCAGCGAAGCTATCAATAACGCAATTCAGACCGGTGCGACCAACCTTGGCCAGGCCCAGACGGACCTGGGTCAAAACGCGCTGCCGAAGGCCTCGAGCGCGCTTGATTCCTTTGCCGCCGTCTCGGGTGATTTGACGGGTATCGTATCTGGCCTCACGCCCACGATTGCAAGCGCGCGCGGTACGCTTTCGCAGCTTAACGCTACGCTCGGCCAGGCCAAGACCACGCTGTCCCAGACCGATTCCTCGCTTGCCAAGGTCCAGGACAAGCTTGCGACCGCAGCCAATGACATCGCGGCGCTGCAGACCTCTGAGTCTATGGGCGAGCTCGCCGACCTTATGGGCGTCGATGTCAATGACGTGGCAGATTTCATGGCCTCTCCGGTCGAGCTGACGTCCAAGTCGATCTATCCGGTCAAGAGCTTTGGCTCGGGCATCGCTCCCTTCTACACCAATCTGGCGCTTTGGGTGGGCGGCTATGTGCTCATCGCCATCTACAAGCTCGAGGTCGACCGTGAAGGTGTTGGCAGCTTTACGGCGCGCCAAGGCTACTTTGGCCGCTGGTTGCTCATGGTGATCCTGGGCGCGTTGCAGGCCATCATCGTTACGGTGGGTGATCTGGTCATTGGCGTACAGTGCGTCAACCCGCTGCTGTTCGTGCTGGGCGGCATCGCCATCTCGTTTACGTACGTCAACATCATTTACGCGCTGTCCACTACGTTTAAGCACATCGGCAAGGCAATCGGCGTCATTCTGGTTATCGTGCAGATCCCGGGTTCGTCGGGCATGTACCCCATCGAGATGATGCCTGGCTTCTTCCAGTGGCTGCACCCGCTGCTGCCCTTTACCTACGGCATCAATCTGCTGCGCGAGACGGTCGGCGGCATGTACTCGTTTAACTACCTGTTTAACCTGTGCATTCTGGGCGTGTTCTTGATCGTGGCGCTCTTTATCGGCCTGCAGCTGCGTCCGCTGCTGCTCAACCTTAACCTGCTCTTTGATAAACAGCTCTCCACGACCGGTATGATGATTTGCGAGTCCAACGACCTGCCGCGCCAGCGCTACTCGCTGCGCACGGCCATGCGCGTCATGCTCGATTCCGATTCGTACCGTCGCGAACTGCTCGATCATGCGGTCGCCTTTGAACATCGCTACCCGTACTACATCAAGGGCGGTTTTGCCGCCGTGGTGGGCGTTCAGGTCCTGCTCTTTGTCCTGTCGACGGTTCTCGATATCGACAATAACGGCAAGATCATCCTGCTTGTCATTTGGATCATCTCGGTTATTGCCATCTGCGGCTGGCTGATCAATATCGAATATATCCGAGCGAGCCTCAATACCCAGATGCGCATCTCGGCGCTTTCGGATGAGGACCTGCGTCGCGAGATGCGCGAACACACGGCCGCCATTCCTGCCGCCCGCCACATGTTTGGCCTCAACGCCAGCGAGCGTGGTGCCAAGGGCGGCGATCAGTCCACGGGCCGCTTGCCGTATATCGGCTCGCACCATAAATCTCAGGGCAGCGACAGCACAGCCACAAATGATGGAGATACCACCGCGCTTGGCAAGCACTCCAAAGGAGGTGAGGCATAAATGAAGAACATCCTGCATCTGTTTAAGCGCGATGTCCAAAACGTGTCTCGCTCCGTGATCGGCTTGGTTGTCGTGATGGGCCTCATTATCGTACCGTGTCTGTACGCGTGGTTTAACATCGCCGGCAGCTGGGATCCGTACGGCAACACCGGCAATCTTAAGATCGCCGTGGTCAACACCGATGAGGGTTACGAGAGCGATTTGATCCCCGTCGAGGTTAACGTGGGCGAAAACGTGACCGCCACCCTACGCGGCAACGAGAGCTTCGATTGGGTTGTGCTCAACAATCGCGAAAAGGCTATCGAGGGCGTTAAGTCGGGCGCTTACTATGCGGCCGTCGTAATCCCCAAGAGCTTTAGCTCCGACATGATGACGCTTTTCTCGACCGACGTGAAACACGCCGATATCGAGTTTTACGAGAACCAGAAGGCCAACGCCATTGCGCAGATCGTGACCGAGAAGGGTTCGAGTGCCGTTCAGAGCCAGGTTAACGAAACTTTTACCGAGACCATTACGAGCATCGGTCTTAAGACGGTGTCCAGCCTGCTCGATTACATGAGCACCGACCAGGTCAGCAACTTTATCGCCAACCTGTCCTCGACGCTTGGCGATTCGATTGAGGACCTGCGAGACGTTCAGGCAAATGCTTCGTCGCTGGCGGGCATTTTGAGCTCCACGTCCGATTCGCTGACGTCGGCGAGCGGCATGCTCAAGCAGACGGGCACGGTCGATGAGTCAACGAAGCAGCTGATGGAGCATGTCAAGAGCGGTATTAGCGATTCCAAGGAAGCGCTGAAGGACGCCAACGACGCCATCAATGCCGCGATTGACGGAAGCACGGGCTCGTTTGACAACGTGTCCGCCGAGCTTGCGAAGGCATTTGATGCCGCGAATCAACATGTCGACCTTACAGTGTCCCAGCTCAACGATGCCGCGGCGGCGCTCAACACGCGTGCCGACGATATCGACGCCACGGCCGACCAGCTCCGCAGCTTTGCCGATCAGGTGACTGACGAAAAACTCCAGGACAGCCTCAAGTCAGTGGCAACATCGCTGAGCAGGATTGCTGTGGAGTATCGCAACAACGCCAAGGATCTGGCGGCCACCGCGAAGTCTCTCTCCGATAGCATGGCCGAGGTTAACAACTCGCGTGCCGAGGTCGATCAGGCCATCGCCGATGCCAAGGCCGGCATCGCGGGCGCCAAATCCGATTACGATTCCACGTTCTCGGTTAAGGCCAAGGAGCTCAAGAAGACGGTTTCGGGCATTCTGGACTCGCTTGATGGCATCTCGGGCGACCTGGATAGCGCCGTAGGCGGCCTGACCGACGCGTCCGGTTCGCTGGCAAAGGGCCTCTCCAAGGCTGCAAAGCTGGTCAACAAGGCTTCTGATCAGCTGGGCGAGGCGTCGGACAAGATCAGTGCGTTTAAGGACGAGCTCGACGGCGCCTTGATGTCGGATGACCTCGCTACGATCAAGACGATGATCGGCAATGATCCCGAGGGTCTGGCCGTGTCGCTTTCCGGCCCCGTCGCGCTCGATCGCAAGCCGGTCTATCCGATTCGCAACTACGGTTCGGCCATGGCACCGTTCTACACGATTCTGTCGCTCTGGGTGGGCTCGATTGTGCTGGCGGCCATGATGAAGGTCTCGGTTGACGATGAGCTTATCAACGAGCTCATCCCCGTGCGCCTGCACGAGATCTACCTGGGCCGCTACCTGTTCTTTGGCGGTCTGGCCCTGCTGCAGGCAACGCTCGTGTGTGCGGGCGACATCCTGTTCTTTGGCATCCAGTGCGACGACCCGCTGCAGTTTGTGCTGGCGGGCTGGGTCGCGAGTCTCGTGTTCTCCAATATCGTCTACACGCTTACGGTTTCGTTTGGCGATATCGGCAAGGCGCTCGCCGTCGTGCTGCTGGTCATGCAGGTCGGCGGTTCGGGCGGCACGTTCCCCATCGAGATGACCGGCCCCGTGTTCCAGGCGATCTATCCGTTCCTGCCGTTCACCCACGGCATCAACGCCATGCACGCCGCCATGGCCGGTGCGTACCACATGGAGTACTGGATTGAGCTGGGCATCTTGGCAAGCTATCTGATTCCGTCACTGGCACTGGGCGTCGTCTTCCGCCGCCCGGTCATCAAAGCCAACGACTGGATCATCGAAAAACTGGAGTCAACCAAATTGATTTAGTTCAGCAACGTAAACGCCGTCGGAACATCGAGATCTTCCAACCCGATGCTTTAGCGTAGTGAATTGCACGGGCTGCTTGGTTGTTGCTACAGTAGCGGGGCGTGCCGGGGGTCCGGTGCGCCCTGCTTTTATTTGACCATGAGGCGGCACGCAGCCATGCGCGTGCGGACACCACGCCCAGATTGAGCGCGAGGATGCCCTATGGCCCAGCATGCCACTGACAATATCGAAATGATGCCCGATAGCCCTGTTGCTCGCGAGGACCTGGGCGCGGGCGGCACCTCCCGCGGCGCCGGCGCTCGCTCGCCGCTGTTCTGGAAAGTCCTGCTGCTTTCGGTGGCAGTCGTCTGGGGCTACTCCTTTACGACCATGAAGGACGCGCTCGACACCATTCCGGTGTTCGAACTGCTCTACGTGCGCTTTCTGCCTGCGGCGTTGGTCATGTTTTTCATCTTCCACAAGCGCATCATCGCGCACCTCAACGCCCGCAACCTTATCGTCGGACTTGGCATGGGCGCACTTATGTGGGCCGCCTACGCCCTGCAGACAGTCGGTCTGGCGCACACCACGGCGGGCAAGAATGCTTTTTTGACGGGCACGTATTGCATCGTTGTGCCGTTCGCGAGCTATTTTCTGAGCGGCGAAAAACTCACCCGCTATAACCTGGGCGCGGCGCTGCTGTGCTTGGCGGGCATTGGCTTGGTGGCGCTCGATAGCGTTGAATTCAACATCGGTGATGTCATTACGCTGGCGGGTGCGGTCTTTTTCGCCATCCAGATGGCGGTGACTGCCAAGTACGGTCGCAAAATGGACATCAACGTCATCACGTTTTGGATGTTTGTGGGCAACGGCGTGCTGAGCCTGGCAACGTCGCTGCTATTCGAGACCCAAGCGCCTCTGTCCGTGTGGACGCCGAGCTTTATCAGCGCGATGGCGTTTCTCTCGGTTGGTTGCACATGCGCGGCTCTGCTCATCCAAAACGTCGGCTTGGCGCATGTCTCGGCCTCGACGGGCTCACTGCTCCTTTCGATGGAGTCGCCTTCGGGCGTGCTGTTCTCGGTGCTGCTGATGGGGGAGGCGCTCACCTCGCGCCTGCTCGCCGGCTTCGCGCTCATCTTTCTTTCGATTATCTTGAGCGAGACGCATTTCGATTTTTTGCGTCGAAAGCCGCGTCCGCAATTGTAAACAATTTGTTGCGCCGCCTCCCGGGGCGGCATTTTTTATGCGTCGCCCTTAAAGTAGTACCTTGCACTTTACGCTATCAAAGTGCTTGCTGCAAAAACGTTACTGGAGGGCATCTATGGCACCAGCACTGTCCGATCTTCAACCGCAATCAGCGCCCAAGGCCACCGCGGCGGCGCAGACCGCTATCGGTGACGGTCTTGTTGCAGAAGCTCAGGCTTTTGCAGACGAGCTCGCTGCGTGGCGACACGATTTACATCAGATGCCCGAGCTGGGTAATAGCCTCCCGCAGACCTCTACGTATATCCAAGCGCGCCTGACCGAGATGGACATCCCATTTGCAACGCTCGTCGATGGTTCCTGCGTTGTGGGCCTTGTCGGCGCCGGTGCCGCCGCGGCCCAAGGCAATGGCGTCTGCACGAATGAGCAGGCCGGTACGGTCATCATGCTTCGTGGCGACATGGACGCCCTGCCCGTTGCCGAGGAATCCGGCGAGCCCTTTGCATCCACCAACGGCTGCATGCACGCTTGCGGTCACGATATGCACGCGACGGCGCTGCTTGGTGCGGCTCGTATGCTCAAAGCTCGCGAGGCAGAGCTTGTTGATGCCAACGCTACGGTTAAGTTGCTGTTCCAGCCGGGCGAGGAAACCTTTGAGGGTGCCCGCGCCGCCATCGCCGACGGTCTGCTGCAGAACCCGCGTCCTCAGGTCGCCTTTGCCATGCATGTCAATAGCCAGTCGCCGCTCGGCCTGGTGCTCTACGGCAGCCCGGCGCTCTCGGGCGTGTACGGTTTTCGTATCACGCTTCAGGGCAAGGGCGGCCATGGCTCGAGCCCCGAGATTTGCATCGACCCCATCACGGCCGGCGTGCATGTGCATCTGGCGCTTCAGGAGCTTATCGCTCGCGAAGTGCCGGCGGCTAAGGAGGTCGCGCTTACCGTTGGCAAGTTCGCCGGCGGTCAGGCCGCAAATGTCATCCCCGACACTTGTGTGCTCGAGGGAACGCTGCGTGGCTTCGATGTCGAGCTCATGGCTCATCTCAAGGAGCGTATCGCCGAGGTCGTTAACGGCGTGGCCGCAACGTATCGCACGCCGGCGACCCTCGAGACACTCTCGGATGTTCCCCCGCTCTGTCTCTTATACACATCTCCGAGCCCACGAGACGCTACGCTATCTC
>CABRIC010000022.1 GCA_902470905.1 uncultured Collinsella sp.
CGAGATAGCGTAGCGTCTCGTGGGCTCGGAGATGTGTATAAGAGACAGAGGGCGGGTCGATGGTCGACCGCGCCCTTTCTTGCGTTTCGGCTCCGGTGCGCCTGGTGGGGATGTTCGTCTGCGTCCTGTGCGTGTGTCTGACACAGAGCCCGCTGTACCTCATGTTGATGGCGGCCATTGCGCTGGTGCTCGTTGCCGTGCGCCCCGTACGCGGGCTGCGTGCGACCTTTGTGCCGGCGCTTGGCGCCGCGGGGTTCGCAGTGGTTCTGGCACTGCCTGCCCTGCTGCTGGGCGCTTCCGCTACGGGCGCCATGCTCAAAATTGCGCTTAAGACGTTCATTAACGTGTCGCTCGTGCTGGGCGTTTCGTGGACGCTCACCTGGAGCCGCATGTCGGCGGCGCTCAAGATGCTGCATCTACCCGACGAGGTCATCTTTACGTTTGATATGGCGCTCAAGCACATCGAGGTGCTGGGTCGCACGGCGCACAATCTGTGCGAATCGGTCATGCTGCGCAGCGTCGGTTCCGCGCCTGCGGGTTTTTCGCGCACCGATTCGCTGGCGGGTATCATGGGCATGACGTTTATCAAGGCGATGGAATGCAGCCGCGCGATGGACGAGGCCATGCTGTGCCGCGGTTTTGCGGGTGCGTATCCGGCTCCCGCGCGGAGCGGCTTTGGCTGGCGCGATGCGGTCTATGCGGCCGGCGTGGCGCTGCTGGCGGTGTTGTGCGCCGTGCTGTAGGCGCTGCTGGTTCCGGCTGGGGATGCAAATAGGGAAGGGCGACGTTTTGACGATCGATATGAATAGTGCGGCGGGCACGAACGGTGCGGGCGGCGCCGAGGTCGCGCCGCTCATCGAGCTGCGCGACGTGGTGTTCTCCTATGCGGGGCATACGGTTGTCGATGGCGTGTCGCTGCAGGTCGATCGTGGTGAACTCGTTGCCCTGCTCGGTCCCAACGGCTGCGGTAAGACGACGATTATGCGCCTTATTAACGGCCTTGAGCTCGCGGACGCAGGGGCATACCTGTTCGACGGGCACGTGGTCGATGCGGCGTTTCTAAAGGATTCCGCGGCCGCTCAGCGTTTTCATCAGCGCGTGGGCTTTGTGTTCCAGAATGCCGACGCCCAGCTGTTCTGCGCTACGGTGGGCGAGGAAGTTGCTTTTGGTCCCGCGCAGATGGGGCTGCCGGCAGACGAGCTCGACCGTCGCGTGCACGATGCCATGGAACTGTTTCAAGTTGCCGACCTGGTCGATGCCTCGTCCTATCAGCTTTCGGGTGGGCAAAAGAAGCGTGTGGCGCTGGCGGCAGTCGTATCGATGAACCCCGATATCTTGGTTCTCGACGAACCTACTAATGGGCTCGACGAGGATTCATGCGACATCGTGGTCAACTTCTTGCTGGCCTACGTCGCGGCGGGTAAGACGGTCTTGATGAGCACACATCACCAGGATTTGGTGCGACGCCTGGGTGCCCGTGCAATCTATATCGATCGATATCACCATGTGGTCGAGGCGCCTTCGCCGTCGTATGGAACCGAAAGCGGTGCTACGGACTAGTTGCTGCGTAGAGCGTGCGTAGCCGCCCGCGCGGCTTTGCCGTGATGGTATAGTTATCCAGGTTTTTTATGGGGGTGGCTATGCCAAGCTGGAACATTCATATCGCTCAGACGGAGCGTTTGCTGGAGCGCACCGGTGCGCTTGCCAAGAGCGTGCGCGACCGCAATGCCTTTTTGTTTGGCTGCGTGGTTCCGGATATTTTCGTGGGCTATATGGTCCCTGGCATCGCCGATCCCATCCCGTACCGCATTACGCACTTTGCCAAGCCCGAGCCTATCCCTAAGCCGCGTGAGCATGAGTTTTGGGACACCTATGTGGCGCCGCTGCTCAAAGGGGCGCCTGTTGGTACGCCGGCTGACGCGACCTCGATTGTCGAGGAGCGCGAGCGACTCAATCGGGTGCATTATCCCCAACGCTACAAGGATGCCGAGCCGGTTGCTGGTCCCGGTGCTAGCGAGCTTTCGCTCGCGCCCGATGACGTGGCGCAGTCGCTGCTCGATTTGACGCTGGGCGTTTGGTCTCACCTCGTGGCCGATACCGTGTGGAATACGCGCGTGAATCAGTACCTGGAGGCGCACGGCGGCAAACCGTGCGAGGAATTCCGCATTAAAAAGCAAGGCGACTTTGACTGGTTTGGCAAGACACTCGGCATTGTTTCGATTCCGCGCGCGACCGATCGCCTGTATACTGCGGCGACCCGTTTTGGTCAGTATCCCATCCATAAGGAGTATGTGCTCAAGACCATCGGCGTCATGCACGAGATTGTACGCGAAAACCCCGGCGATCCCGACCATCCGCCATACCGCCTGCTAACCGAGGAATTCTTCGACGCAACGTTTACCGAGGTCATCGAGCTGACCGAGGCGGGTTTTGCCGCCCGTGTCGAATCGCCCGATGTGTCTGCGCTGCCCCTGATTGCTAGCTGCTAGCTGGCCGGCCCGGCAGTGAATAGCTCAACCCAATCGACAAGTAGCTCTTGCCGTAAGGTATCTTCGGCAATGCGCTCCTGTTTGGTCTTTGGGATGTGGGGAAGCCCGGCCTTTTTATGGATGAGCTCGGCTATGTGGTCGAAGCTCTTCTTCTCCTTGATCTGGTCATAGGTAATTTGGATGACGTCGTAGCCCATGCTTGTGAGTGCGGTGGCGCGCTCGGCATCGGAGAGACTCGCGGCTTCGCTGTCGTGGGCAGAGCAGCCTTGGCATTCCAGAATGACGCCCATGCTGTCGGTGGCGCTTTCGATGAGGATATCGGCGTAGCAGCAGGTTTTGTTATACAGTGAGCGTGCGGCGTCGCTGAGTGGGATGCGCACGTTGTTGGCGATCTCGATGCCCTGGCCGCCCTCGTCGCGGGGGAGCGAGATAAGCATGGAGGTCTGTACTTCGAAGGGCGAGGCGGCCTGCCCCGTCATGTGCTCGGCCGCCCAGCGCAGTTGTTTGACGCCGCGCAGGCCTGCGGCTTGCTTGGCGAACGCGGCGATATCCGTTGCGGTAAGAAGCGGCGTGCGCTTCCACAAGTTGGTGTCATTGCCCTTGGTGTCGTTAACTCGCTCCCAGCCGCAGTTGGATGGAATGAGCTTAAGCGAAATAGCTTCATCGAGTTGTTGTTGCGTTCGCTCGCAGGGCTTAAACACTGCAAAGGAGCCGCACATCTCGTAGCACGCCATGAGTAACTGGTTGCGTGAAACCTGCGTAGCAAGGTTGAGCAGCGTGAACTCCGGTGACGTGACATCAAACCCATGTTCAGTCTGCCTAAACGACCCAGGAGGCGGCTCTTGGGTTAGCAGACGGCTATGAAATAGCTTTCCGTTCGCGCGCTGTTTCCTTTCACTCACGGATCTCCAAACTGGTGTGCCGAGCAAGTCTTTAAATACCGGTTGTTTTGAGTAATGCACCAAGCGATGGTCATGGTCGGGCGGCAGGATTGCCGGATAGAGTCCCAGTATTTGGGGCGGGATGCGATAGTACTGAAAAGCCGTAGGTCCGCAGGCAAGAAATGACATAGCGATCCGATCGTTTGAGCGTTGTTTGGGCTAGAAAAGCTATCCGTTTCGGAAGTGCGGTGAAAAAGACAAATAGGTCAGGCACAAGCGGTATTTAAGCCAACTTTATCAGGGGTTTTGTTGAAATAAAAGGACTTATGCTCGGGGGTAAGCAATTTTTCCCCGCACTTCCGAAAACGCGGTTGATCTGGTTCTTGCTAAAACGATTTAGCAGCGTCGGTTAAGGTGTGGGTTTGCCACCGGGCGAACACTTTTAGCGCTTGGGGCTTTATTTTTTGGGCCTCGGAGGGCGGATTTCGCGCTTTTGGTAATGAAATGGGTGCGTGCCATGCCGTGCGGTAGGCATCGGTGCACAGAAAAAGGGCCCGGAAGGCAATGCCTTCCGGGCCCTTTGCAATGCAAATCTGCTTGCAAGTGCGATTTAGCGCACCTGAGCGACGTAAGCGACGTTGGTCGAGGAGACCTTGTCCTCGAGCTGGACGCTCATGCGGGGATCGCCGGCGGTAGCGACGGTCAAATCGCCAGTCTTGACGTAGCCGAGCTCCTTAGCGGTCTCGATCGCCTTGACGATCGTGCCGTTGACGGTGCCCTGGGTAATCTCTGCCTGGTGCGGGATGACGCCCCAGTACATGATCATCTGCTGGACGGCCCACTCGTGGCGGGAGAACGCGCAGATCGGCATGTTGGGACGGAAGTGCGAGATCAGGCGGGCAGTACGACCAGTGGTCGTCGGCACGGTGATGCACTTGGCGCCAACGGTGGTGGCCATGTTCACAGCGGACATACCCACAACGTTGTTGACGACGCGGGTGCCGTGAGCGTCAGCCGGAACCTCGAGCGGAGCGTGAGCCGGGAGGTACTTCTCGGTCTCGAGAGCAATGCTGGCCTGCATCTTAACGGCCTCGACCGGGTACTTACCGGCAGCGGACTCGCCGGAAAGCATAACGGCGTCGGTGCCGTCGTAGATGGCGTTAGCAACGTCGGCAACCTCGGCACGCGTCGGGCGCGGGTTCTGCTGCATGGAGTCGAGCATCTGCGTAGCGGTGATAACGGGCTTGTAGGCCGCGTTGCACTTGGCGATGATCTCCTTCTGGATGTGCGGAACGAGCTCGGGCTTGATCTCGATGCCCAGGTCGCCACGGGCGACCATGATGCCGTCGGAAGCCTCGAGAATCTCGTCGAAGTTCTCGACGCCCAGGGCGCACTCGATCTTCGGGAAGATCGTCACGTGCTCGCCGCCGTTCTCGCGGCAAAGCTTGCGAATGCCGCGGACGGACTCGCCGTCACGGATGAAGGAAGCGGCGATGTAGTCGATGTTCTCGGTCAGGCCAAAGAGGATGTCCTGACGATCGCGCTCGGTGATAGCGGGCAGCGAGATGTTGACGTTGGGCATGTTGACGCCCTTGCGCTCGCCGATCAGGCCGTCGTTCTTAACGACGCAGGTCATGTCCTGGCCGTCGACGGACTCGACCTCGAGGGCAACCAGACCATCATCGATCAGGATAAGGGAGCCCTTCTCGACCTCGGAGGGCAGAGCCAGGTAGTCGAGGGAGATGTGCTCAGAGGTGCCGTGGAAATCCTCGGACGTGGGCTGAGCGGTGACGACGATCTTATCGCCGGTCTTGACGGCAACCTTCTTGCCGTCGACCAGAAGGCCGGTGCGGACCTCGGGGCCCTTGGTGTCGAGCAGGATGCCGACGGGCAGACCGAGCTCCTTGGAAATACGACGGACGCGCTCGATGCGACCGTGGTGCTCGTCGTAGGATCCGTGCGAGAAGTTAAAACGGGCGACGTTCATGCCCGCCTTGATCATCTCGCGGATGGTCTCGTCGCTATCGCAGGCGGGACCCATGGTGCATACAATCTTGGTGCGCTTGTACATTCAGACCTCCATCTGACATCGTCTTGCGCTGATAGATAAACCATAAGAAATAAAACTGAGATGATTATAACGAAATGCCGACCGAATACCCCAAAAAATCGACCGTATGCCGAATTAGAAGTTCATTTTTTGCGAATAAACGGTATATGCAAAAACTTTACCAACCGTTCTAACCGCTGCTATCTGGGCGATATTTCAGTTTGATGATGCACCGAAGAAAAAACGTTTTATCAATGTCGAACATCATACGGTCTGCATTGTTGCACTCGAGCCGTGTTTCCAATTGGAATGTTTTGGCTAGACGCGCCGCTTTGGGGTACCATAGCTCCACTATCAACTGCCGCTCAGCACGGCAGCCTTGATGAGCCCTTGCCCTTCTCCTGGGAATTATGATCGGGCATCAATCTGCTGAGTGGCCCGAATCCCAGGAGGGGACTCTATATGCAAAAGGAATACCTGTCCGCCGCGGCGGAGGTACTCAGCGACCAAGGTGTCGATGAGGACCTCGGCCTGAGCAACGACGAGGCGTCGTCGCGCCTCGCCAAGACAGGCCCTAACAAGCTCGAGGAAGCCGAGAAGACGCCGTTGTGGAAGCGCTTCTTTGAGCAGATGGCCGACCCCATGGTCATCATGCTGATCGTTGCCGCCGTCATCAGTGCACTCACGGGCATGGTCAAGGGTGAGGCGGACTTTGCCGACGTCGCCATCATCATGTTCGTCGTTATCGTCAACTCGGTGCTGGGCGTGGTTCAGGAGGCCAAGAGCGAGGAAGCTCTCGAGGCATTGCAGGAGATGAGCGCGGCGCAGTCCAAGGTTCTGCGCGACGGCAAGCTCGTGCACCTGCCGAGTGCCGAGCTCGTGCCTGGCGATGTGATCATGCTCGAGGCGGGCGACTCCGTCCCGGCCGACTGCCGCGTGCTCGAGAGCGCCACGATGAAGATCGAAGAGGCTGCACTCACCGGCGAGTCCGTGCCTGTCGAGAAGCATGCCAACGTGATCGAGCTCGCCGCCGGCACCGACGACGTGCCGCTCGGCGACCGCAAGAACATGTGCTACATGGGCTCCACCGTGGTGTACGGCCGTGGCCGCGCCGTCGTAGTCGGTACCGGCATGAACACCGAGATGGGTAAGATCGCCGGCGCCCTGGCCGAGGCCAAGGAAGAGCTCACGCCGCTGCAGGTGAAGCTTGCCGAGCTCAGCCGCATCCTCACCATCATGGTTATCGTCATCTGCGTCGTCATCTTTGGCGTTGATATCATCCGCCACGGCGTGGGCAACGTTCTTACCGACCCGACCGCCCTGCTCGATACCTTTATGGTTGCCGTCTCGCTCGCCGTCGCTGCCATCCCCGAGGGCCTGGTCGCCGTCGTGACCATCGTGCTGTCGCTTGGCGTGACCAAGATGGCCAAGCGCCAGGCAATCATCCGCAAGCTCTCTGCCGTCGAGACGCTCGGCTGCACGCAGACCATCTGCTCCGACAAGACCGGTACCCTTACCCAAAACAAGATGACCGTCGTCAAGCACGAGCTCGCCGCACCTAAGGAGAAGTTCCTGGCCGGCATGGCGCTGTGCTCCGATGCCCAGTGGGACGAGGAGCTGGGCGAGGCCGTGGGCGAGCCGACTGAGTGCGCGCTCGTCAACGACGCCGGCAAGGCGGGCCTCACTGGCCTGACTGCCGAGCACCCGCGCGTGGGCGAGGCCCCGTTCGACTCGGGCCGCAAGATGATGTCCGTGGTCGTCGAGACCCTGGACGGCGAGTATGAGCAGTACACCAAGGGCGCGCCCGACGTGGTGATCGGCCTGTGCACCCACATCTACGAGGGCGATAAGGTCGTTCCGCTGACCGAGGAGCGTCGTGCCGAGCTCGTGGCCGCCAACAAGGCCATGGCCGACGAGGCCCTGCGCGTGCTGGCGCTGGCAAGCCGCACCTACACCGAGGTCCCGGCCGACTGCAGTCCCGCCGCGCTCGAGCATGACCTGGTCTTCTGCGGCCTGTCCGGCATGATTGACCCGGTTCGCCCCGAGGTCGCCGACGCCATCCGCGAGGCGCATGACGCCGGTATCCGCACCGTCATGATCACGGGCGACCACATCGACACCGCCGTGGCCATCGCCAAGCAGCTGGGCATCGTCGCTGATCGCAGCCAGGCCATTACCGGTGCCGACCTCGACCGCATGAGCGACGAGGAGCTCGACGCGCACATCGAGGACTACGGCGTGTACGCCCGCGTCCAGCCCGAGCACAAGACGCGCATCGTCGAGGCCTGGAAGTCGCGCGACCAGATCGTCGCCATGACCGGCGACGGCGTCAACGACGCCCCGTCCATCAAGCGCGCCGACATCGGCGTCGGTATGGGCATCACCGGCACCGACGTCACCAAGAACGTTGCCGACATGGTGCTTGCCGACGACAACTTCGCCACCATCATCGGTGCCTGCGAAGAGGGCCGTCGCATCTACGACAACATCCGCAAGGTCATCCAGTTCCTGCTTTCGGCCAACCTTGCTGAGGTGTTCTCGGTGTTTATCGCCACGCTCATCGGCTTTACCATCTTCCAGCCGGTGCAGCTGCTGTGGGTGAACCTGGTCACCGACTGCTTCCCCGCGCTCGCGCTGGGCATGGAGGACGCCGAGGGTGACATCATGAAGCGCAAGCCGCGCAACGCCAAGGACGGTGTCTTTGCCGGTCACATGGGCCTGGACTGCGTGGTCCAGGGTCTGATCATCACCGTGCTGGTGCTGGCGAGCTTCTTTGTGGGCGTGTACTTTGACATGGGCTACATCCACATCGCCGATATGATCGCCGGCAATGCCGACGAGGAAGGCGTGATGATGGCGTTCATCACGCTCAACATGGTCGAGATTTTCCACTGCTTCAATATGCGCAGCCGTCGTGCGTCGTTGTTCACCATGAAGAAGCAGAACAAGTGGCTGTGGGCTTCCGCCGCGCTGGCACTGGTGCTGACGGTGATCGTGACCGTGCAGCCGACGCTTGCCGAGATGTTCTTTGGCCCCGTGACGCTTGAGCTCAAGGGCGTTCTTGCCGCGCTGGGCCTGGCCTTCCTGATCATCCCGCTGATGGAGATCTACAAGGCGATCATGCGCGCGGTCGAGAAGGAGTAACGTACCTGTCCGGGCCCTACCACCTGCGGGGTTTCCACGGGCACGTCCTCGCCGCTTTGCGGCTGCGGGATGTGCCCTTAGGAAACCCCTCCCGGCGGGCGGGCCCTGCGGTATCCTTGCTGGCTTTTCTCCCGTGCGGATGAAAAGGGCTGAGGGAAAGTTTGTGAGCTGGTCGGGCTTTGCCCGGCCAGCTCTTTTTGATTTAAAATACCTGCTCAGTTGTGATTTGTGGTGCTGGGAGGCGCTTGTGGGCAAGGCTAAGGCTAAGGCGAAGAAAAAGACGACGGGGGCGCGGGCTAAGCGCGATCGTCGTCGGAAGCTTGCGACCGAGGCCCCCGCGTCTGCCGAGGAGCTGCTGGCAAGCGTGCCGGGACTTGACGCGCTGCAGGACGTTCCGGCGTTTGATGACCTGCCGGTCGATGAAACCCAGCAGACTGCCTTTGATGATTTCTGCGCACATACCGAGGAGCCCGCGCAGATGCAGCTTGGCGCCGTGGTGCGCTTGGATCGCGGGTTTCCGCTGGTGGCGACTGCCGACGACACCTTTCGCGCCGAGCATGCCGTGGGGTTTGCCAAATCGCGCGGCGAGGATGAGGTCCTGCTGCCTGCCGTGGGAGACCGTGTGGCGGTGCGCCGCGCTCCCGGGCACGATATGGGCGTGATTGAGTGCGTGCTGCCGCGCCGTACGAGCTTTGAGCGTTGGCGCGGCCGTGCCCGAGGAGAGCGCCAGGTGCTCTGCTCCAACGTGGATAGCGTGCTAATCGTGCAGGCGCTCGGTGCCGGCGAGGTGCTGCTCGACCGCGTGGCGCGCTCGCTGGTGTTGGCGCTCGACTGCGATGCCGAGCCGGTGGTGGTGCTCACCAAAGCTGACCGCTGCGATGCCGAGGAACTCGAGCGCGATCTGGACCGCGTGCGCCGCCTGGTGGGTCCGGACGTGCGCGTGGTCGTGACGTCCTCTGCCGAGGGGCGCGGCCTGGACGAGGTTCGTTCCTGCGTGCCTGCCGGGAGCTGCGCCATGATTCTGGGCGAGTCGGGTGCCGGCAAGTCGACGCTGCTCAATGCGCTGCTGGGCCACGATACGTTGGCGACTGGCGGTGTGCGCGAACGCGACGACCAGGGCCGTCACACTACCGTTGCGCGCGTGATGGTGGCACTGCCGGGCGACGCCGGCGTGATCGCCGATGCCCCGGGCCTGCGCAGCCTACCGCTCGTGGGTCACGAGCGGGGTCTGGCGCGCGCCTTCCCCGAGATTGTCGAGGCATCGCGCGCGTGCCGATTTGGCGATTGCACGCATACCCATGAGCCGGGTTGCGCCGTTCGCGAGGCCGAGGACGCCGGGCAGATCGACAGCCTGCGTCTGGAAACGTTCCAAAACCTGGCGTCATCCATGCGCGTGAGCGCCCAAATGCTCGATCCCGATGTCCATCTGTAATTGATTTTTCCTATGACAGCCGTCTCCCAACTGTTCGGGAGACGGCTTTTTTGCTGCGGAAAAGCCTTGAAGCATGCAGTTTGCTGACGTGCTGACCAAAACCTTGCCACGAGCTTGACGGGCTGGTCAGCTTTTGGTCAGCGATTGGTTTGACATCGAAAACCAAGATCGCGATTGCGCCGCTTTGTACTCTGACCGCCCAGACAATGGTGGTACGGGCATTCGCCCGGCACTGCCATGAGAGGAGCGGCCGTGAACAAGAGCAAGCGCATCGCCATCAGTCTGGTCGCGGGCGTGCTCGCTGCTCTGCTCTGTATGGTTTACGGCTCGTCGATCCGCTCGCAAGCCGAACAGGTCCAGGCTGAGACCTTGGCCAAGTACGGTGGCGATCGCGTCGAGGTATGCGTCGCGGCGCGCGATATCGATGTGGGCGAGACCCTCGATGAGACCAATGTCATAACCCAGGAATGGCTGACGAGCCTGTTGCCGCGTGACGCGGCGACCGAGCTGCGCCAGGTGCGCGGCGACGTGACGACTTCGCGTATTCCCAAAAACGCCGTGATCTGCAATGTCTACACCAAGGCCGAGAGCCACAAGCTCGAGGTGCCTAAGGGCAAGGTTGCCGTTTCGGTGGCGGTCGATGCCGAGCACTCGGTCGGCGGTGCTACGGGCGTGGGCAGCTACGTGGATGTGTATGTGCAAAAAGACGGCGTAACCGATCGGTTGTGCGGCGCGTACGTGATCGATACCAGTGAAGATTCCGGTGCCACGCGCGAGGGCAAGATCGAATGGGTGACGCTGGCGGCTGACCCCGAAGACGTCAAGGAACTGCTGGGGGCATCGGGCAAGGGAACGGTCAGCTTGACGATTCCCGCCACGGCGCGCGGCAAAAAGAGCGGAGGCGACGAGTGATGAAGGCGATCTGGCTTGCGTGTTGCGCGTGCGGCGATTACGGGCTGTTGCAGCGGGAAGTCGAGGGCCGTGATACGGGTGCACAGGTGCTTCGCGTGGGTGACCTGGACGGGCTGGTTTCCATGGCGCGGGCGTTTCCGTCGCGCCGCGGAGCTGCCATCATCGCGGCGTCTCTGTTCGATACCGAAGACGTGCGCAAGACTGTTGCGCGCCTGACGGCCGAAGGCCGCGTGAGTCGCGTGGTCGTGTTGATAGAAGCACTCGATCCGTCGGATATCGAGGGGCTGTTTCGCGCAGGGGCGACCGAGGTCATCGCTGCGCACAGTATATGCGGCAACGGGTGCGCGGGCGAGGGAGCGGTTGATTCCGATCGGCGCATGACGATTGAGCCCGATGCTTTTGTTGATAGGGAACCCGGGGCGCCTCGCGCTACAAGAGGCCCGCGTGTTGATGATTATGGAAAAGCGGAAGCCGAGCATGGTCGGCGCCCCCGGAACCCCCTTGTATACGATGGCGCTGGAGGGCCGGCGCAGCATGCTGGCGATTCCCCGGCTGTAGATATGGGATACGTGCACGGCGTGAATCTGGCGGATGAACTCGACGAAGTTGAGGGCTTTGCCGGGTGCGGCGAGTTGTCGCTGATGCAGCATGAGCAGATTGCACAGAACGAGCCTGCCTCGCAGACCGAACAAGCTGCCATGCCGGCTTGGACGCAGCGTGTGGTTGCGGCGGAGGAGACGGGGACGCTGTCACCGACGCCCGCCCCGCCGCCTCCGATGCCGCCGGCAGACGCTGCCGCTTCGCCGCATCGAGCTCCGGTCATCTGCGCCATTTCGGGTTCGGGCGGTTGCGGCAAGTCGACGATCGTTGCCACCATGGCACACACATCGTCGCTGTTGGGCTTGCGTGCCGCCGTGCTCGACCTGGACCTGATGTTTGGAAACCTTTACGACTTGTTAGGCGTCGATGCTCCGCGCGATATGGCGGCACTTATCGAGCCGTCGGCGGCGGGCGCGCTCACCGAGCCGGATATCGTAGCCGCATCGATGCGCGTGGCGCCGGGCGTTACGCTCTGGGGTCCCGTCGCGGCGCCCGAGCAAGCCGAGCTCATGGCACGTCCGGTGGAGCTACTGCTCGATGTCCTGCGTCGCGAATCCGACGTGGTCTTTATCGATACCTCGGTCTTTTGGGGCGACGCCGTGGCGGCTGCGGTGGCGGCGAGCGACCGTTGCCTGGTCGTTGGCGATGCTGCGGTGTCGTCCGCGACATCGGCGTCGCGCGTCATTGAACTGGCAAGTCGAGTAGGTGTGCCGCGCACGCGCATGAGCGCCGTGTTCAACCGGTTCGGTGCGCGCGGGGCAGACGAGGACGTCGCCATGCGCTTTGAGATTGCCTGTGCGTTGAGCTCCAAGATTCGTATCGCCGATGGCGGGCAGGATCTCGCCGCGCTCATGGCGTTTGGGCGCGCTGACGAGGCAGTGGGGCAGACCAGCGCTTTTGCGACCAGCGTGCGCGAGGCCGCGCGCGAGATGCTCGTGGAACTGGGGTGCGCCGTCGGCCCTTGGAGCGATATGGTCGCCGACCGTGCAACGCGCACCGAACGCCCGCGTATCCGCCTTCCCTGGTCGCGCGAGGGTGATCAGCGATGAGCCTGCAAACGAGGATTAAGGCTGCCGGCGCTGCAGCGGCGGCAACGCCTGTAGATGCGGGGCGCCGCCGCGCGGTGAAACGACGCACTAAGCGCGCCGTGATGGACCGCATGGGTTACGACGAAGTGGCGCGTATCAGCGCCTATATCGACCCGGCGCTTGCCCGCTCGGAATTGCGTCCCGCGGTGGAGGCGGCGCTCAATGTTGAGGAGCCGACCGATCTCGCGACGCCCGAGCGCGAGACCATCATCGACGAGATTTTGGATGACGTGGTGGGCTTGGGGCCGTTGCAGCCGCTCATCGAGGACGACACCGTTACCGAAATCATGATCAACGGCTGCCGCTCGGCTTTCTTTGAACGCGGCGGCGTCTTGTACCCCATCGAGCATGCGTTTGAGGATGATGAGCAGATCCGGGTGCTTATCGACCGCATCATCTCGCCACTTGGCCGCCGTATCGACGAGCGCAGCCCCATCGTCAACGCCCGCCTCAAAACGGGCTATCGCGTCAACGCGGTGATTCCGCCTGTGGCGATTGACGGACCGATTCTCACCATCCGAAAGTTCTCGGACCGTATCTGCTCGCTGGACGAGCTTGTGGGGCTGGGGTCGCTGCCGCTTTGGTATGCGCAGCTGCTGTCGTGCGCTGTGTCGCTGCGACAGGACCTGGCGGTTGCGGGAGGCACGGGATCTGGTAAGACCACTCTGCTCAACGCGTTGTCATGCGAGATCTCCACCGGCGAGCGCATCGTGACGATCGAGGACTCTGCCGAGCTCAAGTTTGCGCATCATCCGCACGTGGTGCGCCTAGAGGCGCGCGAGGCTTCAATTGAGGGCGAGGGCGCGGTGACGATCCGCGACCTGGTGACCAATGCCCTGCGCATGCGCCCCGACCGCATCGTGGTGGGCGAGGTGCGCGGTGCCGAGTGCTGCGACATGTTGCAGGCCATGAACACGGGCCACGACGGCTCGCTCACCACGCTCCATGCGGGTACCGAGCAGGAGACCGTGGTTCGCCTGACGCTGCTTGCGCGCTACGGCATCGATTTGCCGAGTGAGCTTATCGAAGAGCAGATCGCCATGGCGCTCGACGGCATCGTGATGTCCGAGCGCCATGCAGATGGCAGGCGCTTTGTGGCCTCATATTCGGGGGTTCACCGCGGCGCGTCGGGCGGTGTTGAGCTCGAGCGCTACGTGACGTTCGATGCCGCCGAACGCACCTGGACGCTCGACCGCGAGCCGCCGTTTATTGCGGAGGGCTTGCGGTCGGGAACGCTCACGCAAGAGGAGGTGGACGAATGGAGATCGCTATGCCCCTCGTCGTAGGGGGTTTGGCGGGGCTTTCTGTCGCGACGGCGTGTGGGGCAGAGCCTCGTGTGTCGCGGAGGCCGCCGGCGGAGCTGGCGCGCCAGACGCTCGAATCGATGGCGGAGAAGCTGCCCCGTGAGTTGGCGGAAAACGACCTGCTGACAAAGATAGCCCGCTCGTGGATGTCGCTGATCCCCGCAGATCGCCTTGGGCTTGCTATTGAGGATAACGCGGCTCGTCTGGCATTTCTGCTGCTGTCGAGCGGTATCTGCAGCGTTTTGCTGGCCGTTGCGTCGTTGTCGCCCATCGGTTTTGTCTTGGGGCTGGTGGCGCCGTTTGGCGTGGGTGCCGCGCGTGACACCTTCGATCGCCGACGCGAACAGCATGATGTAGAAGAGGCCATGCCCGAGGCATTCACAGCGTTATCCATGTCGCTTGCCTCGGGGCATTCGCTGGCACAGGGCATGCGCTTTGTGGGCGCCCATGCGCAAGAGCCGGTGCATACCGAGTTTTTGCGGGTGGCGGCGGCAATCGATTGTGGTATCTCGGCGACCGACGCACTTGATGACCTACTCGTTCGCATCGATGCCCCCGGTCTTTCGCTTGTCACCTTGGCGCTCAAAGTATCGCAGCGTACCGGGGCTCCGCTTGCCGGCTTGCTGTCCGAGGCGTCGAGCATGGTGGGTGAGCGCATTGAGCTCAAACGCCGTTTGGACGTTAAGACGTCACAGGCGCGTATGTCGGCACACATGGTTGCGGCGATGCCGGCGGGCATGTGCGCGGTACTGGCTTTGCTTTCGGCGGACTTTCGCCGCGGTCTTGCGACGCCGGCTGGTGCGGGCGCCGTGGTGCTGGGACTTGCCCTCAACGTCATTGCCCTGGTAGTTATCCGGCGCATTATGCGGGTGGAGTTATGAGCGCCCTGGTCGGGGTCGCGGCTTGCCTGTGTTCCCTGAGCGTATTTGCCGCGACAGGTTTGGAGCGTGCAGATGCTCACAAGATTGCAGAGACGTGCAAGCGTGAGGCGGTACTGGTCATTGCTGCGGGCTACTCGGTGATTGATGTCCTGACCGCGCGAATGAAGGGCGCGATTGGGGTGGGCGGCCCGGCGCGGGTGTCGCTCGGTGAGGTGTCCGAGATGATCGATGTGGTGCGCCTGGGGCTTTCTGCCGGCCTTTCGTTTGACGCGGCGCTCGAGATTTTCTGTGCCAATCGTCGGTCGGTGCTGGCCGTCCGTCTTGAGCAAGCCTGCATGGCGTGGCAGGTGGGCGTGGGGACGCGCGAGGCCGAGCTGTTGGCTGCCGCGCGTGATTTGGACGTAAGGGCGCTCGAGACCTTTGCCATCACGGTGGGGCAGGCGCTTGCCCTGGGCGCTCCGCTGGCCGAGACGCTGGCTGCTCAAAGTCGCGAGATCCGTGCGGCCCATCGCGCCGCAGTCGAGCGCGAGATCGAGCGCGCCCCGGTCAAGTTGCTGATTCCCACCGGCACGCTCATCTTGCCGGCGTTGCTTCTGTCCATATTGGGCCCGCTGCTGGGAGCAGGCGGGATGATGTAGGGAGGAATACATGAACACGATGACCGACATTGCGGGCAAGGCTTGGAGCTGGGCTTTTTGCCGGGCAATCAGCGCTCGCCAGCGTGCCAAGGCGCTGTTGCGGGAGGAGAGCGCGCAGGGCACTACCGAATACGCCATCTTGGTCGGCGTGCTCGTAGTGATCGCGATTATCGCCATCGTCGCGTTTAAGAGCAAAGTCGAAGAACTATGGAACGCGATCAAAGACGGCATCAACAGCCTGTAGGAGGCAGGCGGCCTGTTGGTTCGCCGCTGGTGCTCGTCTGTTTGCTCGTGGCAATAGCGGTGACGCTTTGGGGGCTGGGTGTTGCGCGACAGCAGCGTCCAGGCGCTACTGCCGATTTGGGATCAGGCTCGGCGGCGGTGTCACAAGCAGAAGGCGCACAAGATTTGGGCGGTCGGAATGCCGCCGTCACGGTTCGGACCTTTTTGCAGGCACTCGACGAGCGGGCCGCCAGCGCGACGGAGCCGTCTGCAGACAACGCGATCGCAGTTCGACTCGCATGGTCCGAGGACCGGCCGATGACCGAGGTGGCGGCAGACCTGCTGCGCGCCTACCGCGAGGTGCCCACGGCCCAGCTCGCCCTGAGCGGCTATCTCGATATTAAGGGCAACGTATGGGGCGCCATCGTGCGCGATGGGCGAGGCTGGGTCGACATGGTGACGGTTGCCGCGGATGCCGGCGATGCCTCGTGCCGCCTGCGTGCCGTGCGTCTGGTTCCGCAGACAACGGAGTCAAAGGAGGGGTCGTGAAATGCATACTGTCCTGCGTGAGGAATCTGCTCAGTCGACCGTCGAATACGCCATCGTCACCGTGGCGCTGTTATCGATTGTGCTGGCGATTGCGGGGCTTTGGCGCGCTGGCACCGATGGGCGCTTGGCGGCACTGGTCGAGCGGGCAGCGTCTCATGGCGTCGCTCCATCGTCGGTTATCGATGCCGCGACGGGTGCCAAGGACATCGCTCTGTATTGATATCGCGTGCGAGGATCGGGCGCAGTCTACGGTCGAGGCCGCCTTTTTGCTGCCGACGTTTTTGACGCTTATCTTGCTCGCGTTGCAGCCGGTGTGTCTGCTCTATACGCGCGCGGTCATGGAGTCTGCCGCCGCCGAGACCGCGCGGCTCATGACCACGACGACGGTGGAGGACGACGACCTTAAGGAGTTCACTCGCCGCAGACTTGCCGCGGTGCCCAACGTCTCGATTTTTCATACCGGCGGGCCGCTGTCGTGGGATGTCGAGTTGGGGCGGGCCGGTGCCGGCGGCGTTTCGTCCGTGTCTGTTGCCGGAGAGGTTAAGCCGTTGCCTGTGATCGGTGCGTTTGCGCAGGCTATGGGTGGTACCGCCGAGGGCGGCTACGTTGAGCTCAAGGTCGATGTCTCGTATCAATCGCGTCCCGAATGGCTGGAGGGAGATTATGATTCGTGGATTGCTGCATGGGATTAAGCGTTTCTGGTCTAGATGCGTTTTGACGCGCCGTCCGAGCTGCCATCGCAAGCGAGGCGGCTTTATGGGCCGCGCCGGTATCGACCTGTTTATCGAAGACGGTGCCTACACCACGCTTTCTTCTGCCGTGGTCATCCTAGTGGTGCTCACGTTGTTGTTTTCGTCGACCGCGGCGATATGGAGCATGTCGCGTGCCGGGGATACCCAGGTGGCGGCCGATAGCGGCGCGCTGGCAGGCGCCAATGTGGTGTCGTCCTACCATACGGCTGCGACGGTGGTTGATGCGAGCATCTTGAGTCTGGGGCTAGCGGGGTTTGCCACAATCGGGACGGGCCTGGTTGCCATTCTCATCCCAGGTGCCGAACCAGTTGCCGGCAATATGGTCGACACCGGGATTGAGATCATTAAAACGCGCAACAAGTTTGCCAAAAGCGCATCGGAAGGCTTGCAGAAAATCGAGACGGCTCTGCCGTATCTGATTGCCGCGCGTGCCACGCAGGCGGTGTCGGCGCAGGATACCGATAGTGTGGCCTATACCGGTACGGCGCTTGCCGTGCCCAGGACATCCGAGTCGGACTTCGCTGCGCTCAAAGGGTCAGAGATCTCGACCGATACCATTAAAGACACATCAGATGATTTAGAGCGTGCGGCCGAGGAGCTGCGGAAGGCTTCTGAGGACACGGCGAAGGCTAAAGAGCGCGCTTGGCTGGCGGATTGTGGCGGGTCTGACAAGGGCTCGGTCAGCAGCTGTTCTTGCATGTGGGAGCGTGTGAAAAGTCTAACGGATCTCTCTGGTGCTCAAAATCCGCATTACGCTTCGAGCGTTACGTGGGAACCGCAAGTGGCGCTCGATCGCGCGAAGGCCTACTATCGCCAGCGCCTGGCAAATGAGAAACCGCTTGGCGAGGGTCCGGAAAAACAGGCAGATTCTGCTGCACGAAAGGTGTTCTTCGCTTATGCGGGCGAAGAAGTCGAGCGGGCATATATAACTGAAAAGGACGGCAAAGTTTCCGCCCGCATCCCTTTCCTTCCGCGAAATCCAGATGAGGCGCGGACGACTGAACTCTATACCGATGCGCGTTGGCCCACGAGTGAAGTAGATAAAGTTACCTATTTGCATTATGGGACTGACTGTCCAAATTACAAAAAAGGAAAGCCGGGTGGGCTGGCATCAGTCGCAGATTTTGACGGTCACGAAACGTGTAGCGAATGCCATTTCGGTGTGTCGTCTTTAGGGTACGTTGCGATTGCAACGACTTCTGTCGAAAGGGGCTTCGAGTACCACTTCGATAAGTTCAAAGAGGCTCTGGAAGACTACATCGAATGCCGCAACAAAGAACTCGAACTTGAGCGTCAGACCGAGGATGAGGCCGACCGTGCGGGCAATGCGTTTGACCAGGCCATTAAAGCGCTTTCCGGCGAGCGCCCGCGTATCGCCCCACCTGGCCGCAACGGCGTGGTCGCCTTTGCAGTTTCGGGTGACATTACCAGCTCCGATCAACTTAACTCCTCGTTTAACGCGGCAGTCAGGCTTGGCGATCGCGGTGCTATCTCTGCCGCGGTGCTGGCGCCCGATGAGGCGACGGCGCAAAACAACGTGCTTTCGCGATTTTTCTCGACATTGAAGGAACGCTCGGGCGGCGTTGCCGGCGTGCTCGACGGCGTCATGGATGTTTGGGGACGGCTACTCGTGGGATACGGTGATATCCAAGGCTCAGCCGACGAACTTATGGACGAGATGATTAAAGGCCTAGGAGGGGGCAGCGGCGCGTTGGGCTCCATCGCATCGTGGCTCGGCGATACCGTTTCGGCGTCCGTGGCGGCGCTGGGTTTGGAACCGTGCGACTTGCGCCTGCGAAAGCCGGTGCTGACCGATTCCGCCAATATCATTAAGAGTCCGGGGTCTGACATTGCGGGTCTCTCTCAAGCGCAAGACAAACTGCGAAGTATTCCGTTGGGCGTGACCGATCCCAAGGCGCTTTGCGAGGCGTTGGAATATCAAGTCGAACGCACCATTAGCGGTACGGTGTTCACACTTGCGGAGATTCCTCTGCCCGGCGGCGGCTCCATCCCGCTCACCGTCGATGTCGCCACGCTGGTTGGCGCTCTGGGCGGTGGGTCGTAATGAGTATCCGCATGCGTCTGCGCGAGGAGCGCGCCCAAGCGACGGTTGAGATGGCAGTGGTTACGCCCGTTTTGCTGGTGCTGGCACTCATCGTGTACAACGTCATGATCTTTGCCAGCGCTGTCGCGCGCTTCGACCGCGTGGTGCCCGACATCGTGTTGGCGCACGCCGTGGCGTCGGAGGGGGAGGGCGACGAAAGCTCTGCCGATGCCTCGGCGACGGTTCAGACTCAAATTCTGAATGCCATGGAAGGCTATGACTTGCAGATCGAAGTGTCGAGCGAGCAAGGCGCGAAGGCATCGGATGGTGGCCTGCTCTCCCTATCCGGTACGTTTAGGACCTACACCTGCACCATGCACTATGAGCCGTGGCCGACTTCTCTCAGCATCGCTGGCGTTCCGCTGGGGGCGCCGACAACGTTGTCGCACGAGCGCGCGGTAACGGTCGATCCATGGCGTCCGGGGGTGGTCATGTGACCGCGGTCTCGTCCTACATCGCCTACGCGCGGGCACTCAATAGGCTGGGTTGGACGCCGGCCGAGTTTGCGGTGGCGGAGTCGTTTGTCGTGCGCCTGCGCGGCATGCTGGGACGGCGTCCGGTTGCCGCCAACGGCCTGCCGCTCGTCATGGCGTTTCCACGCTGCTCTTCGGTCCATACGTGTTTTATGGCCTATCCCATCGACATCGCCTTCATCGATCGCGACGGCAATATCCTCGCGCGCTACGAAAACGTTCGTCCTTGGCGCATGTGCTCCTGCCCCGGCGCCTGGGCGGTATTGGAACGCCCTTCAATCCTCGCTACACCTCCCGCCCTCCAACAAGTGCCGGCGTAAGAGATTGGCGACAGCAGACTTTCGTCATACGAAATTGGGTAAGATGGAGGAGAAGATGCATGGATGTTGAGATCCATCCCAACGCTAAAAAGCACCTGACGGAAAAGCAGGTGCTTAGCGCTTGGCTTGCGGTTACTGAGTGCATTCGTCGCGAGTCGAAGGACGAGCCGCCGAGATGGCTTGCGATTGGATGGCTCCCAGACGGACGAAGCGTGGAGCTTGCCGCGGTCGAGCTTGTCCGTGGGTGGCTTATCATTCATGCCTTGTCTCCAGTCCAGAAGAAATTTTGGCAGGAGATTGAACAGGCTCGGCAAAGGGGTCGATGATGGGCAAGACGTATACGGCCGCTAATGGTCAGGTTGTAACGGATGAAATGATTGACGCGTGGTGCGAGTCGTACGAGCGCGGAGAGTTTCCGGATGGCGAACACACCGTTGGTGGGATCGTGCATGGACGGCCCCCGCTCTCAGGTGAGGGGACGGCAACGCTGTCGGTCAAGATTCCTCTGGGAATGAAGGAGGCCATTCGTCGACGGGCGGCTGCCGAGGGGATGACGCCAAGTGAGTTTGCCCGTGCGGCTCTGAGTGAAAAACTTCTTGCTGCCGGCTGATGCCTCTGACGTGCCGATTTATAGAACCGAGGCTGTGCTCAAAAACTTTTTTAAAATTCTCGGTTGACCGGAACGCGTCCTTGGTTATACTAATCAAGCCTTGAAACAAGGCACACCTCAAATGGCTGGGTAGCTCAGTTGGTAGAGCAGAGGACTGAAAATCCTCGTGTCAGGGGTTCGATTCCCTTCCCCGCCACCTTGAATTGACTAGGACCTCTGCAAAGGGGTCCTTTTCTTTTATACAGCCCCCACATGGAATCGAACCCCGTGAGGGCGCGGAGCTGAGTAAACGCGTAAGCGTTTGCCAGCGCAGCTCGCAAGGCGCGTAAGCGCCACAGCGGTCCGTCCGCGCAGCGCGCGGACGCGATTCCCTTCCCCGCCACCTTTAATTGACTAGGACCTCTGCAAAGGGGTCCTTTTCTTTTATCGAGGGCTCTGCGGAAATTGCGTCCCGGAATTTGGCTTCAGAGTGGGATGCGTTTTCCGCTTTGAGGCCGCTTGGGAAAGCGCGACCCGGAATCCGGCGTCGGAATGGGGTGTGCTTTCCTTTTGCGGTCTTTGGCGGAAACTGCGTCCCAGATCCCGCGCTCAGAACGGGATGCATTTTCCGGTTGAGGCCTTGAACGGAAAATGCATCCCAGTCTTTTGCGAAAAACGGGATGCGCTTTCCGGCCGCCTACTTCCGGCGCATATGTACATCTCGGCGCGCCATCTCGGGCCCGCCCAGATATTCCTCCCGCTTTTGCGCCACTTTACAGACCGTTCGGTCGTCTGTCCGCACGCGCGGGTATACTCAAAACGATACTTTTCCTGTGCAATACGATGCAGGCTCGGCCTGCACGATCCGAAGGGGGCAGTGATGGAGAGGATACTCGGCGTTAATCTCTCTGGCTGGTTTATTCCCGAGCCTTGGGTGACCCCGTCGCTATACGCGGCGACCGGTGCATCCAACGCGGCCGAGCTGCAGGAGGCCATGGGCACCGCCGCCTATAACGAGCGCATGCGCCGTCATTACGAGACGTTTGTGAGCGAGGACGATTTCCGTCGCATGGCGCAGATCGGTCTCAATGCCGTGCGTCTGCCGGTGCCCTGGTATGCCTTTGGCTCGCAGGAGTCCGATGCGTCCTACATCTCGGTTGTCGACTACATCGACCGTGCAATTGAGTGGGCTGCCAAGTACGACATCCGCGTGCTGCTTGATCTGGCAACTGTGCCCGGTGGCCAGGGCGATTCCAACGATTCGCCCGCCACGCCGGAGGCCGTCGCCGAGTGGCATTCGTCCACCAACGGCCGTCATGTCGCGCTCGACGTGCTCGAGCGCCTGGCCGATCGCTACGGCGAGGCCGAGAGCCTGCTGGGCATTGAGCTGCTGGACACGCCGCAGATGAGCGTCCGCAAGAGCCTCTTCACCATGACGGATGGCATTCCGGCGCACTACCTGCGCAACTTCTATCGCGACGCCTACGAGCTCGTCCGTTCGTATATGCCCGAGGATAAGATCGTCGTCTTCTCGTCGTCGGGGCATCCCAACGAGTGGAAGCATTTTATGCGCGGCGCCAAGTACAAGAACGTCTACATGGACCTTCACCTGTACCATTACCGCGACGAGCATGCGCTCGACATCACGAGCCCCCGCGGGCTGACGACGGCGATTTCGCGTAACAAGCGCGAGCTTAAAGAAGCGATTTCGACTGGGTTCCCCGTGCTGGTGGGCGAATGGTCGGGCGCGGCGATCTTTGCCAACTCGTCGGTTACGCCCGAGGGTCGCAATGCCTACGAGCGCGTGTTTATCGCCAATCAGCTGGCTTCGTTTGCGCCGGCTGCCGGTTGGTTCTTCCAAACGTGGAAGACCGAGAAGCGCATTGCAGCATGGGACGCCCGCGCGGCGCTCGGTACGCTCGAGCGCGGCATGATTGAATAGGTTGATATGACGCAAAACAGCGCCCATACGGGCAAACTCTATGTGGTCGGCACGCCCATCGGCAACCTGGGCGACCTGTCCCCGCGCGTTGGCGAGACCTTTGCCGCTGCCGATGTCATCTGCTGCGAAGACACGCGCGTGACGTCAAAGCTGCTGATGCACCTGGGCATTTCCAAGCCGCTTGTCCGTTGCGACGAGAATGTGATCGCCAGCCGCGCCGCCGGCCTGGTCGACCGTCTGCTGACGGGGGAGACCCTCGCCTTTGCCTCGGACGCCGGCATGCCGAGCGTGTCCGATCCCGGCCAGGCGCTGGTCGAGGCGGCGCGTGAGGCCGATGTGCCCGTCGAAGTTATTCCCGGGCCCTCCGCTTGCGTCACGGCGCTCGTTTCGTCCGGCATTCCCTGTGAGCATTTTTTCTTTGAGGGCTTTTTGGGCCGAAAGCACGGTGACCGCGTGCGCCGTTTACAGCGCCTTGCCGTGGTGCCCGGCGCACTCATCTTCTACGAGTCTCCACATCGCATCGTGGCGACGCTCGAGGCCGTGGCGGAGGTCTTTCCCCAGCGTGAGGTTGCCGTCTGCCGCGAACTCACCAAGCTGCACGAGGAGGTCTTGCGCGGGCCCGCTGCCCAGCTTGCCGAGGAGCTGTGTGCTCGCGGCGAGGTAAAGGGCGAGATTGCGCTGGTCATCGCGCCGCCGAGCGAGGATGAGGAGGCCGGTGCCGTGCCGGTTGGCGCCGCGGCAGCGGATTCCGACGAGGCCCTGCGCGAGGATATCCGCGTCGCGCTTGAGGAGGGGGAGCCCGCCTCTGCGGTGGCCAAGCGCCTGTCTCAGAAGTATTCGCGCCGCAAGCGCGATGTCTATGCCATGGTGCTCGATATGCAATAGATGGAGGATATCCAGCCCTTGCGCTAGAATCATCCTCTGTATGCAACGTTTTTCTGGAGGACAAACCCCATGGATCAAAGCAAGCCTTCGTTCTTTATCACGACGCCCATCTACTACGTCAACGCCGATCCGCACCTGGGCACGGCCTATTCCACTATCATCGCCGACGTTCAGGCTCGCTATCGCCGCTCTGCTGGCTTTAACGTCAAGTTTCTGACCGGCATGGACGAGCACGGCGAGAAGGTCGCCGAGGCCGCAGCCAAGCACGGCATGACGCCGCAGGAGTGGACCGATAGCCAGGCCCCGCACTTCAAGGAGCTTTGGAGCAAGCTCGAGATCTCCAACGACGACTTCATCCGCACCACCGAGCCGCGCCAGCATCATGCCGTGCAGTACCTGTGGGAGCGCATGAAGGAGTCCGGCTACCTGTATAAGGGCAGCTACGACGGTTGGTATTGCGTGCCTGACGAGACCTACTTCACTGATACACAGGTTCAGAAGGGCGACGAGGAGTACGGCAGCGTCGGCCAGCATCTATGCCCCGACTGCCATCGTCCGCTTGAGCGCGTGCAGGAGGAGTCCTACTTCTTTAAGCTTTCCGCCTTCCAGGACAAGCTGCTCAAGCTCTATGACGAGCACCCCGACTTTGTCGAGCCTGCGTTCCGTATGAATGAGGTACGCAGCTTTGTCGAGGGCGGCCTTAATGACCTTTCCGTGAGCCGTACGAGCTTTGACTGGGGCATCCAGGTCCCGTTTGACGAGGGTCACGTGACCTACGTGTGGTTCGATGCGCTGCTCAACTATATGACGGCCGTCGGCTACGGTGTCGACACCGACGAGGCGCGTGCCGAGCTGGCCTATCGCTGGCCCGCGCAGTTCCACATCGTGGGTAAGGACATCATCCGCTTCCACTGCGTCATTTGGCCCGCCATGCTCATGGCCATTGGCGAGGCCCTGCCCGAGCACGTCTTTGCCCACGGCTTCCTGACCGTGCGCAATGCCGAGACTGGCAAGGCCGAGAAGATGTCCAAGAGCCGCGGCAACGCCATCGCTCCGCAGGACGTTATCGACATGCTGGGCGTCGAGGGCTATCGCTACTACTTCATGACCGACGTCGTCCCCGGTACCGACGGTGCCATCAGCTTCGACCGCATGGAGCAGGTCTACAACGCCGACCTGGCCAACAGCTGGGGCAACCTTATCTCGCGTTCGCTCAACATGAGCGGCAAGTACTTTGACGGTTGCGCGCCCGCCAAGCCCGCGTCGTTCGATGCGTTCGACAACCCGCTGGCAAAGATTGCCGATGGCCTGGTCGATCGCTACATGACCAAGATGGACGTGCTCGATTATGGTGGAGCTAAGGACGAGGTCATGGAGCTCATCCATGCCGCCAACCACTACATCGAGGACTCCGAGCCCTGGGCGCTTGCCAAGGACGAGGCCAAGGCTGACGAGCTGGCATTTGTGATCTACAACCTGCTCGAGGCCATCCGCATCGCCGCCCACCTGCTGATGCCGCTCATGCCCCAGACTTCTGCCGAGGCCCTGCGCCGCCTGTCCTGCGAGGACGAGGCCGCGAGCGACGACCTCAAGGGCATTTGCACTTGGGGCCTGCTTGCCGGCGGTCAGCCCGTCGAGAAGGGCGAGCCGCTGTTCCCGCGTCTGGCGTAGAGACCGCGCGAGCGCCATATCGGCAATTTGCTGTTTAGCTGTAAGGGCATGGCCGCCACGGTCCATGCCCTTTTGTTTCAAGACGCCGCCATCATGCTAAGGAGGCAACCATGACAACTTCGCCTTTGGCAAACCCCACGGCCACTAGGGAGCTGCTGGAGGAGTTTGGCCTTGCGACCAAGCATCGCCTGGGCCAGAACTTTCTAATCGACAACCATGTAATTGAGCGCATTTGCGAGCTTGCCGAGCTTGCAGGCGATGAGCGTGTGCTCGAGGTTGGTCCGGGCGTTGGTACGCTCACGCTTGCGCTGTTGCAGGAGGCGGCGTGCGTCACGTCGATCGAAGCAGATCCCGAGCTCGAGCCGGTGCTCGATGCTCACGCCGCCGACTATGCCAACTTCCGCTTTATCATGGGCGACGCGCTCAGGGTGACGCCGGAGCAGATTGAGCAGGCTGCGGGCGGTGAGCCGACGGTGTTTGTCGCGAACCTGCCCTATAACGTGGCGGCGACGATCATCCTGCAGTTCTTCCAGACGATGCCGGCGCTCAAGCGTGCCGTCGTCATGGTGCAAAAGGAGGTTGCCGATCGCATTGCCGCAGTGCCGGGCAACAAGACCTATGGCGGCTATACGGCAAAGCTCGGCCTGTATGCGCAGGTGACGGGTCGCTTTGAGGTGCCGCCGCGTTGCTTTATGCCGGCGCCGCACGTGGACTCGGCTGTCGTGCGTATCGACCGTGTTGGCGGCGTGGTGCCCGAAGGACTCGATCGCGACTTTGTGGCTCGCGTGATTGACGCTGCGTTTGCCCAGCGCCGCAAAACCATTCGCAACTCCATGAGCGCCAACGGCTTTGCCAAGGACGTGCTCGATGCCGCCTTTGAGGCTTGCGGTATCGCGCCCACTACGCGCGCCGAGACGCTTGATGTTGCCGACTTTGTCCGCCTGGCCCAGGAGCTAATCCATGATGCCTAATGCCGCACGCGTGACGTTTACCAAGAAAAAGAAGACGGTCGCCTGCCCCGTGCCCTTGGCACAGCTTGCCGACACGCATGCGCATCTGCTTTCGTTTTGGGGCAAAGAAGTGCCCGAGACGCTCGTGCGCGCCAAAGCCGCGGGTGTCGACCTGTTGGTGACGATGTTCGACCCCATCGCTGACAAACGCAGCGTGACGGACTATAGCGACTGGCTCGTGCGCGAAATTCTGCCGATGCAGGATATCCCGCAGATCAAGTATCTTGCCGGCGTGCATCCGTATGGCGCGCCGGACTATACCGACGACGTTCACGCACAGGTCGTTGCCGCACTCGATGACCCCTTATGCGCCGGTATTGGCGAAATCGGCCTGGACTACCACATGGACTATGACGACGATATCGCGCCGGCACCCCATAACGTGCAGATTGACTGCATGGCGCGCCAGCTCGAGCTTGCCGTGTGCCGCAACGTGCCGGTGGAGCTGCATCTGCGTCATGAGGACACGGACGAGGAGCGCACCTCGCATGTGGACGCCTACAACGTGTTGCGCGAGGTCGGCGTGCCCCAGGCCGGTTGTGTGCTGCACTGCTTTGGCGAGGACCGCGCCACGATGGAGCGCTTTGTTGAGCTGGGCTGCTATATCGCCTATGGTGGTGCGGCCACCTTTAAGCGCAACGACGATGTGCGTGAGGCATTTGCGGCAACCCCACTCGATCGAATTTTGTTCGAGACTGATTGCCCGTATATGGCTCCGGAGCCCATCCGCGGTCTTGAATGCGAGCCCGCAATGATCTCCATTACGGCAAACACGCTGGTCAACGACCGTGTCGATCGTACCGGCGAGGATGCTGAGGCAATCGCGCGAGCAGCTTGGGAAAATGCCTGCAAACTTTTTCAAAAATAGTTCTTGCGTTCGCGATGGCGCTCCGTTATTCTAATTCCTGCACGCGGGCGTGGCGGAATTGGCAGACGCGTACGGTTCAGGTCCGTATGGGGGCAACCCCATGAAGGTTCAAGTCCTTTCGCCCGCACCATTGATTGAAAGAGCTCCCAGCAATGGGAGCTTTTTTGTTATGGGCC
>CABRIC010000023.1 GCA_902470905.1 uncultured Collinsella sp.
ACGCAGTCGACCCCCAGGCCGGAAAGCCTCTTCTGCAGGTCGAACCCCGTGACCCCGGATTCGTACACGCACCTGGCCTTTGGGTCCACGGACCGCACCCACTCCGCGACTGCCCCGGCGTCGTAGCCGAAGGTCGCGCAGCGCACCTCCCCGGTTGTTGATGTTCACTAAGAAGTGGTCCGAGTGATCACTGGGAAATAAGCACCGTGAGCACGAAAAATTGAGCAGTTTAAGCAAGAGGGCCGCGCTCCGGGGACCGGGGGCGCGGCCCTCGCCGTATGGTTTCCCCGGGCGGTTACTTTGGCGAGCCCGCCCGGGAAGGATGGAGGAGATGACCGTGCCCCTGGACACAGTGAATGATATACGGTCGATGGATGCCGCCGGGCGCTCGAGGTCCGAGATCGCCCGAATGCTCCACGTGAGCCGGAACACCGTGGCGAAGTACGCCGACATGGAGGACATGTCGCCCGCCGCGCCGATGCCCCGGAGGAGGGGCAGGCCCGCGCTCGAGGGCAACGAGGAATGGGTCGCGGGCGTTCTCGAGGCCGACCTCGGGGCCCCGAGGAAGCAGCGCCACACCGCCAGGCGGATCTACGACAGGCTCGTCGCCGAGCGCGGCTACGGCGGCTCTTACTCCACCGTGCAGAGGTTCGTCCGCGAGCTCAGGCTCGCCCGGGCGGCGGCGGGCGGAGAGGGGTACCTCGAGCTCGAGTGGGCGCCCGGCACCTGCCAGGTCGATTTCGGGAACTTCCGCGCCGCGGTCGGCGGGAGGACCCTCGACCTCAAGCTGCTGGTCGCGACGCTTCCGCACTCGAACGACCGGCAGTGCGTCGCCCTCATGTCGCAGAGGTCGGAGTGCCTGTGCTCCGGGCTGCTCGAGATCTTCCGCCGCTGGGGCCGCGCCCCGGCGGCGATGGTGCTCGACAACGCCACCGAGGCGGGCAGGATGGTACGCGGCGAGGTCACGGAATCGAGGCTGTTCTCGCAGTTCAGAGCCCACTACCGCTTCGAGAGCCGGTACTGCAACCCCTATTCGGGAAACGAGAAGGGCTCCGTCGAGAACGCCGTGGGGTTCCTCCGGCGCAACCTCCTCGTCCCCGTGCCGGCGTTCGGCGCGCTCCCCGAGCTCAACGCGTTCCTCGCCGAGGGGTGCGCGAGGGTCAACGCGGCGGCGCGCTGCCGCGACGGCAGGCCGCACGGGGAGGCCTACCGGGAGGACCTCGCCGCCATGCGCTCCCTTCCCGGCGTGGAGTTCGACGCGGTGAGGTGGGTCACCGCCCGCGCCGACAAGCGCGGCTATGTCGAGGCCGACGGGCGCGAGTACGTCGCCGGGCCCGCCTGGCACGGGCGGAGCCTGCTCGTCGGCATGCGCGCGTCGACGGTGGAGATCCTCGCCGATCGCGGCCGCCGGGTCGCCGTCCTCCCCAGGGCCTTCGGGGAGGGCCCCGCGGTCCGGAACCCCCTCTCGCTCGTGCCCGCCATCATCGCCAGGCCGAGGGCCTTCGGGGAGTCGACGATCAGGCGCGACATGCCGCCGGGGCTCGTCGAGGGGATCGACCGGATGGACTCCGCCGGCAGGAGGCGCACGCTCAGGTCGATCGGCCGGGCGAGCGAGTCCTCGGGTTTCGAGGCGGCCTGCGAGGCGGCGCTCAGGGTCGTCGAGGGCGGCCGCGTCCCCGACGACGCCACGGTCGACGTGCTGGCGAGGCGCATCGCGGGAGGCGGCGGCGGGGCCGGCGGGGCCGACCTGTCGGTCTACGACGGGTTCCTGAAGGGGGCGGTCGCCGATGGCAGCTAGCGAGGAGCTGGCCCGCAGGGTCGTGGAGGCCGGGCGTTCGTGCTCGCTCACCACCGCCGTCCTGGAGGAGTGGTCGAGGCTCGGCACCCCGAAACAGGTGGAGTACCTGGCGGGCTACCTCGAGGCGGAGAGGTCCAGCCGCGAGGCCTCGAAGCGCGCGACGCTGCTCAGGCGCTGCGCGCTGCCGGCGCCCAAGACCTTCGACGGCTACGACTGGTCGGCCGTGTCGTGGCCGGAGGGCATGGGGCGCGAGTCGCTGCTCGCGCTCGACTTCGTCGAGCGCAGGGAGGACCTCGTGCTCATGGGCGACGTCGGCACCGGCAAGACGCACATGGCGTCGGCCCTCTGCGCGCTGGCGTGCGAGAGGAGGCTCGAGGCGCGCTTCTTCACGGCGTCGTCGCTCGTGATGCGCCTGAGGCGCGCCCGCGACGACGGGAGGCTCGACCGGGAGGCCGCGCTCATCGGCAAGGCCCGCCTGCTCGTCATCGACGAGCTCGGGTTTCTCCCGCTCGACGCGGACGGGGCGAGGCTGCTCTTCCAGGTCTTCGCCGACGCATACGAGAGGCAGTCGGTGGTGATCACCACGAATCTGGAGTTCAGCAGGTGGGGGTCGGTGTTCGGGGACGACCAGATGGCCGCCGCCGTGATCGACCGGATCGTCCACCACGGGAGGCTCGTCCAGTTCCGCGGCGAGTCCTACCGCGTCCGCCATGCCCTCATGCAGGAGGGCTAGCCGCTCAAAAAGCGTGCGCGCTTCCGATGCTCAGGCTGCTCAATTTACGATGCTCTTTTTGCTCAAGCCCTCTTGACGAAACACACCGGTCATGACGTCGAGGGAGACTGCCTTTATCGAGCGGGCGTGGACGTCGAGGCCGACGAAGGTGGTAGTATCGAGCATGGGAGCCCCTTCCATGAATGCGGCGTGGCCGCCGCGGCTGAATTAGACACTTACCATTGTCGGCCTAATCCGCGGTCTTTCATGCAGCAGGGGCTCTCAATGTTTTTATGTCCTGCTCATATCGTCTCTGCCGGCACTTGGGGACACTCCTCGGCGCGCCAGAGCCGGTCGCCTGGGGATGGAGAGGCCATTTTGGCCCTTGGCGGTCAGTCGGGGCGAAACTAGAAGATCTTTCCGATTCGCGGCTGTTCATGCTTGTAGAGCATCTAAAACAATAGGATGTTATTCTGGAATATGCCGGGTGCGTGAACTTGCCTGTCTTAGCCTTAATAAGGTATAGGGGAGTTTGGCTCAGGGGTTCCGTCTTGTTCTTCAGCGCAGTATTGTGGGACAGATTTGCTGAGATTGGCGCCTTACACCGCAGAGCGCACGGAAGGCTCTCGATTTGTGTTCTGGCCCCAGAATACAGGGCCTGATACTTACCAACTGTGGCATGGATGTAACATCTGTAGAAATCAACCCTTTTGTTGTCGACCTTTGTAAGAAAAACACTGCCATCAACTCTTTGGATGACGAAACTAGGGTGCTTGAGGGGAGCCTTTACTCCCCTCTGAGAGATGACTCATGTTTTTCGCTTGTCGTTGTGAATCCTCCGTTACTGCCGATTCCGGATGAGATTCCTTATCCCTTCGTTTGAGATGGAGGACAATCGGGTCTGGATAAAACACTTCGTATTCTTAAGGGTGGCGATACGCATTTAGAGAAAAACGGTAAATACTGCTAATAGGGGTGACGACGATGGTGCAGGGGCGACCCGCGATGCTCTCATCAATACGTCGGATGCTTGGGAAATCAGGTCTAGATGCATGTATGATGATGCTGTGTGGCTATTCAATTAATCCGCGTTCCGAATGGGTGCAGGGTATAGCTGCGACATCGTATGCTTTTGACCCGGCGTGATACTCAGATATTTCTGAGGCGGTTGACGAAGTTTATACGCACTATGCCGCGCAAGGCGTTTCGGAAGTTTGCACATCTACGTTACGGGCTTAGGTTTCTTCAAGCGAGCAGGCCGGTTGCGTTATTTCGAGCGATTTTTCTAGTCTAGACGACAAAAGGCAAAGGATTTGATGGGTATAAAACGCGGACGTTTGTGGGCGGATGCTCAAATCTATTGTGGCAATCGGGCGGTTGAAAAAGATATTTCAACCGCCCGATTGCCAGGTTCGTCGGAGGAGATGTCCGATTCCGACTCTCTTGTAGGAAGAGCTTGAGATCGTATTGGCCCAAGGCAATCTTAAAGCAGTCTCATTGGCAAATCTTCGCTCCTGTTGTGTTGAGGTGTAAGGTATCAGTGATTGATGTTTTGTGGCGGGTAGATTGGGGCCTTCCTTGATTCGATGCGTTCTCTCGAGGTTCATCAGAGCAAAAGGGGCTTTCGTCTTCATTGCTATCACGGTGATTGGAACCGCTCTCTCCTATGCCATGCCATACGTGAACGGGAAATTCTTAGATTTTCTTCTCGGTAACCGCAGCGAAAGAGACGCCGTACTCTTCGCGCTCCTGGTTGCGTCAATAGGAGTTTTCTCCACCCTCTTTACTTATTTTGCAGGAACACTTTCCATTCGCATAACCACGAGACTTTCCTTTGATCTTCTCAGGGAGGCCGTCTTGCGTTTTGAAAGAGACGATTACTTGGTGAGTCGGACCATCGATCCAGCCTATACAACGCAACGGATTATTTCCGACTCCAGCGTGGTCTCATCCTTCGTTTTGGCGAATTTTATCAGTGCGCCGCTGTCCATTGTAGCCATTCCCATCGTATTGCTTATCATATGGTCAATTGATTCAACTCTCGCGGTGTTTTCCATCATTCTCCTCATCGTGTATTTCTGTGTAATTACTGGGTTGAGGAAACTTTTGTATAGGGTCACGTATGAGAAGAAAGAGGCGGACAGCGCCTTTTACGCCGCAATTGCATCGCAGCTTAATCAGATTCTCAACATTCAACTGACATCTTCGTACGGCAAGAGCGAACAAGCGCTCGACGCTGGGTTTAAGAGCTATTTTCCCAAAGTTTTGCGCTCCGGAAAGCTATCATATTCTCTGACATCGCTCGATGGTCTTTTCGCAGCGTTGTTTCAAGCGGTGATACTTGTTGTTTCCGGAGTACGAATCATTAACGGAACTATGTCAATAGGCGAGTACACTATCATCGGTACATACTTCGCGGTTCTCTTTAAGACTTTGAAAAGTATGATGTCATTGTTCAAATCCTATCAAGATGCCAAAGCATCATGGGATAGGACGGCTATCGCGACGAGAGAAAAGGAGAGATCGGGGTGGAATCGGACCGATTTAGCTAAACTCGATGAAATAAATGACATTTCGGTATCTGATTTGGAATTCTCGGTTGCCCTTCCAGACGGATCTGTCCGAGAGGTCCTCGGCGGGTTTTCTTTCAAGTTTTCCGGTCCTGGTACATATTGCATAGTTGGGGAAAACGGAAGAGGCAAGACGTCACTTCTTTACTTGATGCTCGGGCTATACTCATCGAAAGGCAAAGTAAAATACAACGGCGTGCCAATCGAAGAATGCGACTTGGATTACATACGTGCGAGAGAGATATCGTGCTGCCCACAGTCGTGCTTCGCGCCGGACGAAACGGTGAAAGAGCTGTTAGAGTATTTCGACACGCCCTTTTCTTCCTATCACCGGGGTGTAGATGGCCTACTTTCGCTGGAAAACAGCGTGAAGGAGTTGCTCGGGAAACGTTGCTCCGCGCTTTCGGGCGGTGAGCTGCGCCGAGTGTACTTATGGTCGGCGATTTCACGCAAGTCGTCAGTTTTGGTACTCGACGAGCCCACGACTGGGTTAGACGCTGTAAGCCGCGCCGAGCTTGCGGCCTATGTTAAGCGCAACAAGCAAAGCCAGCTGATCATCGTTGTCTCTCACGATGACGAGATGGTCGGCGCGGTAGAAGAGGTAGTGGATTTAGGTAGCATGTACCAGGGTAAATGATGACAAGTGTAGTGCTACCCAACTGGCAGAGATAACAAAAAGGCGATGCAGATGCACGTAGCATTCAGGCGGTTCGGACTCGGTGCCTTCACGCCATCGCAACGCTTTCAGATATAGTTCTCGTTCTCTTACTAAAGGAAACTTTAGTCTACGTCATCTTGTCGAGACAGAGGTGAAGCGAAGTGTTGTCGCGACGTATCTTATTCCAGGTGGCTCAGTATCAGCGTGAGAATCGCACCAAAGTGTACTTACGATTCTCGTGTCCCACGGACAACATGAGCTGAGCATTGAGGTTCCACCCTTTGCTGCAACTACACGGGGTTGGACGGCAATGAATATGCCGGGCCGCATACCACGCGCAGCGGGGGTCCATGTCCCAGTATGTTGCCTACAGCAGCCTCGATGTCCACGCACACATCATCTCTGCCTTCGCGTTCAATCCATTTGCCGGAGAGTGCGAGGGTTGCCAGGCCGTAGAATTCGAGCCGAACAAATGAAATGCGGTATCAGCGCATAGGATTAAACTGACGATTGCTTTGCACTGAGAATACGCTTGGAAAGCCGCTATGGGTGGCGGCCCGGGTTAAATAGAGAAGCCCGTCCGATCACTTTCATGTGGCGAACGGTCGGGCTTCTTATTCCACTTGCCAATGCTCGGCTCATATTGGAAGAAAGCTACGCTAATGTTTGCGTGACACTCCTATTTTCTCCGAAGAAAGAGTCGGATAATGAAGAATAGAATTAAAAAAGGTGCCAGATATAACGCAAGTATAAAGGCTAATCCAACGAGACCTTGCAATAATGGCATAACTCCTCCCAGACACGAGATTTTGGTATTTGTTCCCATCTTATTCTGAATTGGACCAAATAGTTCCTAGCCACAAAACTACTCGTCAACTGGATCGCACCAATCTGCTGGCAAAACACAGCTTGATTCTTTATCGACATAGCACCAATCCGCAACAGGGCACTCGGCGATGTCGTAAAAATTGCATATATCAACTCCAAGACAACAAGGCTCAACGGGAGGATGTTCATTTGAACCAACAGGATGGATATGCTTCATAACAGCTCCTCACCTTAATCCAATTAGAGACTACGTTTGATCAATGCCACAGTGATCTACAACGCAGATGCTGCCGCCATCCATGTCATAGTCGCAGTAATCGTATGCACCACAGCCATCTGCTTTATCATAAACAGTACAGATGTCAGTAATGCCCAAGAGGCAGTCAAAAGACATCGGCTTCACGCCTGCCTCGTCGCCACTTCCTGGATTAATCGGATGAATATGCTTCACGACTACCTCCCTTTGAGTGCAGAAAAACCTCAATATTGTGTATAACAAACCAAGATGTCTAGTTCACCATATTTCTAGAATGGTTTCGGCGAACGTAGCAATAAGCTTCGCAGACGGTAATCAGAAGAACGAACACCTCCACAATGGTGACAGCAATGCGCTGAACCGCTTATTCCGATACAGTAGCTTCTCGTTGATTTTTCTCCTGCGAAGATGATTGGCGGGAAATAAGGTCAAAAGCCATCTCGTAGCACATTTTTCTATATTCACATGATGCAGGGTGTAGACTCTTGGGCAAGTAGCCGTGCTCGTCTGCAGCCTCCCAGCTACAGCCCCCACCACAGAAAGACCGAGCCCAACAGTCCGTACAGTCAATTCTTTTTTCGACACCCTGACTCCAGTTTTCAATATACCTAGTTTCGTCAATTCCGGTGACGATGTTGCCCATTTTGAATCGCATCATCCCGACAAACCTGTGACAGGGGTATACGTCCCCTTCGGGAGTCACGGAAATAAAACGCCTGCCAGCCCCGCATCCGACAAAGGCGATCCTGTTACTCATAATCAAATCAACTGCAGTTTTCAATGTTCTAAACAAGGGCTTTCCCCTTGATCAATCTGTTTGAGATATTGATCCGCCAAATCTATTAGGCCCGCCCTGATTTTGTTTAATGAGTGTTCGTCGAGTTTGATATTCTCATCGAATGAGCTCACGGGCGAGAAGTAAATCCTTCTGAAGCCCATCTCTTTAAACTGAAGATAGTCTTCAACAAGGTTACAGTTATTATTTGTTAAGGTCGCTCTTGCGCCGAAGGGGAACGACTCGGAAAAACGACGAACGTTTTTGTCGATATCGGAGAAAGAGCCGCCTCCCGTCTTGTACGGGCGCGATGCATCGTGCTTGCATCCTGTACCATCGAGACTAATCAGAACAGAAAACCCGTGCTCCTTGAAAGAATTCACAGCAGTGTCATTCAAAAGCGTTCCGTTGGTCGTAATAGAATAGGTAAAGTTTCTATTGGGGTATATTCTTTTTGAATAGTCGACCGTTTTCCATATCAGCGGCTCGTTAATCATGGGTTCCCCACCAAAAAAGACGATCGCAAGCGTTTCGTTTTCCGATGAACTTGCGACGAGGTAGTCGACCGCCTTGAAGGCCATCTCGTCTGTCATCAGCAGAGGAGACGTTCCATAATCTCCTTTACCGGCAAAACAGTAACTACAACCAAGGTTGCATGCATGTGAAACGTGGAGTTCGATGGATCTAAGTTTTCGAGGCGTGTCTTTTGTTAAGAAAGTCCGCTCAGACAATCGTTGATACTCATCAATGTCGTCTTCAAGTTCTGCTATGGTCGTTTGGTCGTAGCCTTTCGCAGCAAGTGACTTTGTTAGCAACTTCGAGTTGACCGTTCTTCCCGATGCTTCAAATATGCGAAGCGCATCTTCTGATGCTTGGTCAACCTGAAAGCAATTGCGAGTGACCTCATCGAAGCAGTAACGACGATCACTTACTGAGAAAAAATGCATACGTTCCTCAATTTCATGCTGGACTGGCACTAACCTTGTTTATTGTTGCGCAGCTATAAAAAACCACCAGCGGGGATTCGGTGTGCGGCCCAATCGGACTCCCAAAAGGTTCTATTTGAGACTGGCAAGCTTTGTGTTGTTGGCACTTCGACAGCGCTCTTTATTCCAACATGGAGCCTCGCAGTTTGAGTCGACTTGCCTCTGGAAGGTCCGATCTTAACTTGATTTAGGATGAAAACAGATTACAGGCGCGCTCCTCTAGAAAGAAAGGAAACCAATCGCCGCCTTTCACCAGGAAAGTTTTTTTAGCCCACCTCGAGCAAAATGAAAGATGCGAGAGCGATTGGGGAACAACGCGAATCTCCCCTTTTGGGTGGAAGCGAGCCTTCAGCCACCGGCGAACGACTCGCCCTGGTCAGAATCTGGAAGTGGTGCCGGGCCGCTTGGGCCTCCCCGGTGACTTCGTGGGGCTTACCTGCCTGACGTCGAGGAGTACATCCGCAAGATTCGTTCCCTATGCCGTTTGCTCTCACGCCCGCCTTAGTTCCAAGTCGGGCGAGCCGCCGCGCTCATGCGACCCGTGGCGGCGACACGTTGACGCCGCGCTCGCTGAGCACATCTTCGGTCGCGGGCGAGCACGAGGTCGCGCCGGCGCATCCGCTGGGACTGCTGTGCGTGCAAAACGGCTACGTGGTGAGCGTCCCGCGCTGGATTCAGCCGAGTGAGGAAGGCGTTGAGATCGGCGCGCTGGCAACGGGGGAGGGCGGCATCACCGACGACGTCTCGGCCCGCCATGCCCATATCTGGTGCGACGAGTCTGGCGCATGGTTTGTCGAGGACCTGTCGTCCACTAACGGCACCGTGGTGGTAAACGGGGCCACGAGTGTGTGTATTCAAGTAGAGCCCGGCCGCTCCGCCCAGCTCAACCCCGGCGACGAGCTCAAACTCGGCGAATCCACCACCTACGCCATCCTGCTCGGCGCCCTCTAGCCGGCAGTTAGGGACGTTCCTTTCCTGCCGGTACTTGGGGACACTCCTTGGCGCGTCAGAGCCAGTCGTCCGGGGATGGAGGGACCATTCTGGCCCTTGGCGGTCACCCGAGGTAAACCTTTACCGCCCGCCTATATTTGTCGAAATTACACTTAACGGCGGGGTACAATAAACCCGCATGCGGATTTCCGTTGCGGGCGCTTCCCATCGCCGGGGCGTGCCCGGGAGCATCCGGCATGCGGCCTTTGCGGCGCTCGGTCATGTGCAAGACGGGCGGTCGGGTCTGTGGGGCGCATCGGCTGCCCCTCGCCTCGGCATGTCTTCTCTCCACGCCACGTACCTGCTGCTGAGCCTGCCTGCCAGATGATTGGAAGCAACAGCGTAAATCCCATCACGCCAACATCCCGGCGATCGCCGGGGCCTGTATACCTATATGAGAGGAGAGGGGTATATGGCGCGTAAGTTTAAGTCTATGGACGGCAACGAGGCGGCCGCATATGTTTCGTATGCGTACACCGAGGTAGCGGGAATCTATCCCATTACGCCGTCCAGCCCGATGGCCGACCATGTCGACCAGTGGGCGGCCCAGGGTCGCAAGAATATCTTCGGCACCCCGGTCAAGGTCGTCGAGATGGAGTCCGAGGCAGGTGCAGCCGGTACCGTTCACGGTTCGCTGGGCGCCGGTGCTCTGACCACCACCTACACGGCTTCTCAGGGTCTGCTCCTGATGATCCCGAACATGTACAAGATCGCGGGCGAGCAGCTCCCGGGCGTCTTCCACGTCTCCGCGCGTTGCGTCGCTTCCCACGCCCTGAACATTTTTGGCGATCACTCCGACGTCATGGCCTGTCGTCAGACCGGCTTCGCCATGCTCGCCGAGGGCAACGTCCAGGAGGTCATGGACCTCTCGCCGGTGGCTCACCTTGCCGCCATCGAGGGTAAGACCCCGTTCCTTAACTTCTTCGACGGCTTCCGCACCAGCCACGAGATCCAGAAGGTCGCCATGTGGGACTACAAGGATCTGGCCGAGATGTGCGACATGGACGCCGTCCAGGCTTTCCGCGATCACGCGCTCAACCCTGAGCACCCGCACACCCGCGGCAGCCACGAGAACGGCGACATCTTCTTCCAGAACCGCGAGGCTTGCAACAAGGTCTACGACGAGCTTCCCGCCGTCGTCGAGGGCTACATGAAGAAGATCAACGAGAAGCTCGGCACCGATTACGGCCTGTTCAACTACTACGGCGCCCCCGATGCCGATCGCGTCGTCGTGTGCATGGGCTCCTTCTGCGACGTGCTCGAGGAAGTCATCGACTACCTCAACGCTCACGGCGAGAAGGTCGGCCTGGTCAAGGTTCGCCTGTTCCGTCCGTTCTCCATCAAGCACTTTGTCGACGTTCTCCCCGAGACCGTCCAGAAGATCGCCGTCATGGACCGTACCAAGGAGCCGGGTTCCATCGGCGAGCCGCTCTACCAGGACGTCGTCTCCGCTCTCTACGAGGCCGGCAAGACGGGCATCAAGGTCGTCGGCGGCCGTTATGGCCTGGGCAGCAAGGACACGCCTCCCGCGTCCGCGTTCGCTGTCTTCGAGGAGCTTAAGAAGGACGAGCCCAAGCGCGAGTTCACCATCGGCATTGTCGATGACGTGACCAACCTGAGCCTGCCCGAGGCCGAGGATGCGCCCAACACCGCAGCCCCCGGCACCATCGAGTGCAAGTTCTGGGGTCTGGGTGGCGACGGTACCGTCGGCGCCAACAAGAACTCGATCAAGATCATCGGCGACCACACCGACAAGTACGTCCAGGCCTACTTCCAGTACGACTCCAAGAAGACCGGCGGCGTCACCGTCTCGCACCTGCGCTTTGGTGATTCCCCGATCCGTTCGCCGTACTACGTGACCAAGGCCGACTTTGTCGCTTGCCATAACCCCAGCTACATCGTTAAGGGCTTCAAGATGGTCCGCGACGTCAAGCCGGGCGGCACCTTCCTGGTCAACTGCCAGTGGAGCGACGAGGAGTTCGCCGAGCACATGCCCGCCGTGGCCAAGCGCTACATCGCGAACAACAACGTCAACGTCTACCTGATCGACGCTATCGACCTGGCTGCCAAGGTCGGCATGGGCAAGCGCACCAACACGGTGCTCCAGTCCGCCTTCTTCGCGCTGGCCAAGGTCCTGCCCGCCGAGGACGCCCTGCAGTACATGAAGGACGCGGCTACCAAGTCCTACATGAAGAAGGGCCAGGCCATCGTCGACGCCAACCACAAGGCCATCGATGCCGGCGCTACCGCTTTCCGTAAGTTCGAGGTTCCGGCCGACTGGGCTACCGCCGAGGATGCCGCTCCCGTCGAGCTCTCCGAGGAGACCAAGTCCGCTATCGCCCAGCAGGTTAAGAACCTGCTCGAGCCCATCGATCGCATGGACGGCGACAGCCTGCCCGTTTCCGCCTTCGTCGATTGCGCCGACGGCCAGTTTGAGCTGGGCGCCTCCGCATACGAGAAGCGCGGCGTCGCCGTGGTCGTTCCCCACTGGGACGAGACCAAGTGCATCCAGTGCAACCAGTGCGCCTACGTGTGCCCGCATGCCACCATCCGTCCGTTCGCGATGACCGAGGACGAGGCTGCCGCCGCGCCCGAGGCTACCCGCACGCTCGACGCCATGGGCCCCAAGGCCAAGGGCATGAAGTTCACTATGGCTGTGTCCCCGCTCGACTGCATGGGTTGCACCAACTGCGTCAAGGTCTGCCCCAAGGGCGCCCTCGAGATGGTTCCCACCGAGCAGGAGATGGACCAGCAGCCCGTTTGGGACTACATGGTCGAGAACGTCTCCGAGAAGAAGGAGCTCATCGCGGCCAACGTCAAGGGCAGCCAGTTTAAGCAACCCTACCTGGAGTTCTCCGGCTCCTGCGCCGGCTGCGCCGAGACCGCCTATGCACGTCTGGTGACCCAGGTCGCCGGCGACCGCATGTTCATCTCCAACGCCACCGGCTGCTCCTCCATTTGGGGCAACCCCGCTGCCACCGCTCCTTACTGCAAGGACAAGGACGGTCACGGCCCGGCGTGGAACAACTCCCTGTTCGAGGACAATGCCGAGCACGGTCTGGGCATGGCCGTCGGTTACGAGGCCGTCCAGAAGAAGCTGATCGCCGCTACCCAGGACATCATCGCTGCCGATGGTCCGTCCGATGAGCTCAAGGCCGCCGGCCAGGCTTGGATCGACTCCGTCAACGACGCCGAGGCCTCCAAGACCGCTGCTGCTGCCTACGTTGCCGAGCTCGAGAAGTGCGGCTGCGACGCTTCCAAGGCGATCCTCGCCGACAAGGCTTACCTCACCAAGAAGTCCTTCTGGATCTTCGGCGGCGACGGTTGGGCCTACGACATCGGCTTCGGTGGCCTGGACCACGTCCTGGCTTCCGGCCACAACGTCAACGTCTTCGTCTTCGACACCGAGGTCTACTCCAACACCGGCGGCCAGGCCTCCAAGGCCTCGAACCTGGGCCAGGTCGCTCAGTTCGCCGCTGCCGGTAAGGTGACCAAGAAGAAGTCCCTGGCCGAGATCGCCATGAGCTACGGCTACGTCTACGTGGCGCAGGTCGCCATGGGCGCCAACCCGGCTCAGACCCTCAAGGCCATCCACGAGGCCGAGGCCTACGACGGCCCGTCCCTCATCATCGGCTACAGCCCCTGCGAGATGCACTCCATCAAGAAGGGTGGCATGCAGAACTGCCAGGCCGAGATGAAGAAGGCTGTCGAGTGCGGTTACTGGAACCTCTTCCGCTTCAACCCCGAGGCTGCTGCCGGCAAGAAGTTCTCGCTCGATTCCAAGGAGCCCGCGGGCGGTTATCAGGAGTTCCTGATGAACGAGGCCCGTTACGCTTCGCTGACGCGTTCCTTCCCCGAGCGCGCCGAGGAGCTCTTCAAGGAGAACGAGCAGGCCGCCATGGACCGCTATCAGCATCTGCTGAAGCTCAAGACGGTGTACAACGAGGCCTAGGTCTCCCACCGCAGGATCTGAGGGCTAACCTTCGCGGACGTCCTCGGACATGAAAGAACCCCCGCTGCGCATTACGTGCGGCGGGGGTTCTTTCGTCCTGCGGAGTGTCCGCGAAGGTTAGCCCTCAGATCCTGCTACGGCTACGTCCTCGGATTGTGTGGGCGGATGACGGATGTGGTTGGTCGGGTATTCCGTCCCCTTCGCTGTTTCGCGGCTTTGCCGCGAAAGGCGCGTTACTTTGGGGATGGATGGGGGGGCGTGGCTGTTGCAACGCCTTATCCCTTTGCTTTTTCGCGCCTTTGGCGCGAAACGCGCAGCACCTTGGGAAATGCATTGATGTGTGGACGGGGCTGGATTGCGGATTCAAATGGCTAGAGAGATATGGGTGCGAACGAGAAATCGTTATTGGGGTCATCCTTTTCCATAAACTCATCGAGACAAAACGTCATGTAGATTGGGACGTACAGAACCTTGCCCTCTTTGCTGAGATTCTCGTGGCTTAGTACAACGGCTTCGGGAATTTTGTACTCGCCCACACTCATCAGACGATCGAGGGCCGCGTGCGCTCGAACTTTCTTGCCCGATTTGACCTCGATTGGGACAACATGACCGTGGACGCCTTCGATCACAAAGTCAACTTCACCGACCTCACGCGTTTGGTAGTACCATGCATCCGCCCCGAGGGCAACGAGTTCCTGCGCGACCACGTTCTCATAGAGACCACCAAGGTTGGGAGTTTTCATATCAAGATAGACAGCGCGTGCGGTGCTGCCGGGGTATCGCGATGCGAGCATGCCTGTATCAGACTCGTATAGTTTGAAGGCTGTCGTTTTCTCCGTCCTCTTGAGAGGACTCCGTGGCTCCGTCACCCTGGCGACCATCAATCCAACACCTGCGTTAACAAGCCACAGGAAATCCTGCTCATATTTTTTAAGGCGAGCTCCCTCACCCAGAGACGAAACAACAAAGCGATGAGACTCCGCCTCAAGCTGAACGGGAATTTGCTCAAAAATCGACCGAACGTTAAACGCTCGAGTCGATGCATATTTTGAGATATCGCTTTTGTACTGATCGACCAGCTGAGTTTGAAGCTCACGTGTGCTCACGAGCGAATAACCCGAATCAATATAATTCTGAACGACCTCCGGCATGCCGCCGCAAACGATATAGGCTCTATAGTTCTTGAGCATCGCCTCATGAATATAGTTTTCGACAGGATGTTTCTCGACAAGGCAGCTGCGAATGCCTGCAAGCACATTCTCGCTTACGCTGTTTGCCCAACAAAACTCTTCAAAATCCATCGGGCGCATAACAATGTGCTCTACATACCCCACCGGAAAAGAAGAGATCCCCTTAAACTCAGTCCCAAGCATAGACCCCGAGAAGACATAGCTAAAGCGCCCATCCTCGACCAACGCCTTCATGAGTGTAACGATCTGCGGATACTCCTGAATCTCATCGACAAAGACAAGCGTATCGCCCTCAACAAGCGGCGCATCCGCAAGAAGGGCTACGCGGTTGATAAAGTCAACGGAGTTCTTTGCGCCAACAAGTGCATTCCTTGCTTCGACATCGAGTAGTAAATTGACCTCAAAATACGAAGCGTAGTTGCTTTTTCCAAACGCGCGAATCGCATAGCTCTTGCCAATCTGACGCGCACCAGTAACGAGTAATGCCTTATTGGAGTTATTCTTCCAGCTCAAAAGCCTATCAGTGACCTTACGGCGTAGCATTAAACCCCCAAATGACAAAAATTGACAGATAGAATCGCCTAAAATCATACAAAAATTGGCAGATAATATTGTCGTAAATATACAAAAATTGGGAGATAGCAAAGGTTCGAATAGGCCTCAAAGCCACTGAAACAGTGCTCTACTTTGCGAAGGGGCTGGGGACGCTGTTGGGTGCGTCTCCAGCCCTCTGATTCTTACTTTGGATCCCGATGGTGGGGTGTTGTCGGTGCTGCTTGCTTGGTTACCTTGTCTCGCCGGACTCCGTGCGTAGGCGGTAGCCGTGGACGAGGTCGCTAATGGCCGGCCAGGGAATCTGGCGGTCGACCCAAAATTGGAGCTGGACCAGATAGCGCTCGGTGGCGCGGGTGAGGGCTGCAAACTGTTCGTGAGTCTCTACCTGGGCGTAGAGGTCGCGGCTGTGGGCGAGGATTGCCGTGGTGTCATCCATTTTGCCGGTGACGTCGAAGGCGCCCGAGAACCAGTCGCACAGGCGCGCGGCGCTGTTGTTGATCGTTGCGAGGTCGGCGGTGCCGTCGTTGGCGTTTTCGTTGGCCTGGGCTCGCAGGAGGGAGAGGGCGTCGGCCGCGTTCATGCAGTAGCCGACGGTGAAGTTCCAGACGGCGAATTCGCGGCCTGTGTCAAGCTTGCGGCGGCGCATGTAGTCGATATCGCGCGGTTCCTCGAGCATCATTTGGTCGGCGAGGGCCTCAAGTGCAGTGGTGTACTCGGCAAGGTCGAGTGCGAGCAGGGTGTTGATATCCATCATCTTTAGGCCTCCGCTTCGATCTCGACGATTTCGTTTTTGATGCACATGCCCTGGTTGTCCCAGACATTGCGGCAGGCGGCGGCAAAGCGCTCGCGGTCGGCTTCGCAGATGCGGGCGAACATGTTGCAGGTGCCAAAGGGCTCGCACACGTCAAAGAAGATGCAGATTGACGACCATCCGCCATACCAGCTCACGGCGCCCGCCGGCTCGTGAAAAACGGGGTTCTCGATGTGCTCATAATTGGCAATGGGGCCCGATACGGGATAGGTTACCTCGGCATCGCAGATCTTGGCCGAAAAGATACGTGACTCGACCGGACAGGACGATTCGAACAGCTTGCATGTCTCGGGAGCCTTGTCCCAGAGCATATCGGCGAGAAACGTCTCGCCATTCAGCGTGATCTTGAGCATTTTTGTCATAGTAAGGACCTCCTCAATCCGTCGCTCAAGGGGTTCGCTGGCGGATAAGGAGAAGACAGCAGCGGGGTCGCCGAACCCAAACTTCACGACAGATCTCTGTCGCCCCAGCCCGCGCTGTTCTTCGCTAAAGTACCATGCCGCAATTGCACGCGCAATATCAGTTTTTGATTTTCTGGAAGCGGCAATCGACGAGACGGCTCGCCGGCTGCCGGCCGACGCGCGGCATAGGCGCTCGTCTATTCCTTAAGTTGGATGAAAAACGCCATGTTATTGCAGGGCTGCATACTCGTTCAATAAGTGCATAGAATCTCGTATAGAGCGAGTAAGATTTTGCGACTTCTGTTTTGTGTTTAGCAAAGATATAGTTTGCATAATCCAGCTAATCCTCGCTCTATTAAAATAAAGTCGCACGTAAATGGCGTAAACATATCTGAGCTGCGGTTCTGTACGCTGAGCGGATAAAAACGACCGTTCACCGTTCAACTATTTTCAAAATGAATAAAATGAGCGATAAAGAGAATATAAACCTTAATAAACTCGCGTATTGCACGGGCGCGGGTTATTAATGGGTTGTAGGCCTTTTACAGAAAGGATTCCAGCAATGTCTAAGCCTCTTGGCAAGCCCGATCGTATCGTCGTCGCCCTTGGCGGCAACGCCCTCGGCAACAACCCCGTTGAGCAGATCGAGGCCGTGAGCAACACCGCTCACGCTCTTCTCGGCCTGATTGAGCAGGGCAACGAGATCATCATCACCCACGGCAACGGTCCGCAGGTCGGCATGATCCAGAACGCCTTCGCCGCCGCCCACGACGCCATCGGCACCCCCGAGATGCCGCTGCCCGAGTGCGGCGCCATGTCCCAGGGCTACATCGGCTATCACCTGCAGCAGGGCATTGGCCGCGAGATGCACAAGCGCTATAAGCGTTGGCACGCCGCAACCGTCGTCACCCAGATCGAGTGCGACCCCGACGATCCCGCGTTCAAGAACCCGACCAAGCCGATCGGCCCCTTCTACACCGAGGAGCAGGCCAAGGAGTTCATGGCCGAGGATCCTTCCAAGGTCTTCGTCGAGGATTCCGGCCGCGGCTGGCGTCGCGTTGTCGCTTCCCCCGATCCCAAGAAGATCGTCGAGGCTGATTCCATCCTTAACCTGCTCGACAACGAGTTCATCGTCATCGCCTGCGGCGGCGGCGGCATCCCCGTCGTCCGCGACTACGAGAACAAGGGCTGCTACAAGGGCGTCCCCGCCGTCATCGACAAGGACCTGGGCGGCGAGCTGCTGGCCGAGGACTGCGACGCCGACGTTCTGTTCCTGCTGACCGCCGTTGAGCATGTCGCCATCAACTTTGGCAAGCCCAACCAGGAGGAGCTCGAGGACCTCACCGCCGACGAGGCCGAGCGCCTGGCCGACGAGGGCCAGTTCGGCAAGGGTTCCATGGAGCCCAAGGTCCGCGCTGCCATCAAGTTCGCCCGTTCCCGCAAGGGCCGCACCTGCATCATCGGTGCTCTGGACAAGGCCGCCGAGACCATGGCCGGTCTCTCCGGTACCCGCATCCACGAGTAGCCTCTACTCCATTGCCTCTCTCGTGGGCGCCAGACAAGACGCCCACAAACTAGCCTCTCTTCATGAGCTCCGCAGTCCGCTCCGACTGCGGGGCTTTTGCTATTTACCTAGTCCCCGATGGGTGAGTAGTCATTGGGGACGTTCTTAAACGACTAGTCAAACAAGAACGTCCTCAATGACTACTAATTTAAATCTGTCCCCAATGACTGCGGAAAGCGCATCTCACACCGACGCATTGCTTTCGGGCCCTCTCCCCAGGCTCTCCATAGCTCAGCTGGACTCCCCGCAACCTGTTCCGAGTTGGCGGAACGAGCGCGACGTGGAGTGTCATTCTTTACCGCGTTAGACTAGACGCAGGGAAAGGAGGAGGACATGGATGCTCGCGTCAAGCAGCTTGTAAATATGATCGAGGACGCTCAGCCTGTCGCTGTCGCGGTACTTGCCAAGCGTCTCGAGGTAAGTGAGCGCGTCGTGAGAAACTATATCCATCGCGCAAACGACAGCCTTGCAGGGGTTGCACGCATCGTTGGCAGCAAGGGGCAGTATCGTATCGATGTTGCACGCGCAGATGAGCTTGCTCGCTTGCTAGACGGTGCGGCTCTGGCCCATCCGGGCATTCCTGATACGCGCGATGGCCGTGTGTCCTTCCTTCTTAACGACCTCCTCATGCGGTCCCAGTGGGTGACGATTGAGGAGTATGCGGATTTACTCTACGTTTCGGCGCGGACTCTGTCCAATGACATGCGTCTGGTAGAGCAGAAACTCGCCCAATTTGACTTAACGCTCGAAAAGCGCCCACGCTACGGAATCCGCGTTGCGGGCGGGGAGTCACAACGGCGCCTGTGCCTGGCCTCGCTGGTGAGGCCCGTGTTGCCCGACACCGACGATGCAAAGCTCGCCGAGCGCCTGCGGGCCATCGCCGCATGTGTGGACGATGCCCTGACGGCCTCGCCCGTCACGGTGAGCTCGCTGGCATCCCGCAATCTCATCATGCATCTTTACATTGCTCTTGGCCGCATCGAGCAGGGCTGCTATGTCCCAGCTGCAGAATCGGACGTTCAAAAACTGGAGGGAACGCGCGAATACGCCGCGGCTTTCCAGATTGCCGCAAACATCAAGGATGCCCTGGGCGTGAGCATGCCCCGAGAAGAGGTTGCCTTTATCGCAATCCATTTGCTCGGCAGCGGCACGGGCGTGCCCGAGAAGGGCTCTGCCGTTATCTCGGACGAGATGTGGGAGATTGCTTCCGAGATGGTACGTGCGGTCAACGATGAGTTTAGGTTTGACTTTAGCGGCGATCTTGAACTTCGCATGAACCTTGCTCGGCATATCGGCCCTCTGGGCTATCGCCTTGAATATCACATGCATATGGATAACCCCATGCTGCCCGATATCAAGACGAGGTTTCCGTTGGCCTATTCGATGGCAGCTGGCACCTCGCAGGTACTCGAGCGTCATTTTGGCAGCCAGCCCTCTGATGAAGAGCTCGGCTACATCGCCATGGCATTTGCCCTGGCCCTCGAGCAGCAAGCCGACCAGCCGCGTCGCAAGCGCATCCTGATCGTGTGCGCCTCGGGAGCGGGAAGCGCCCGTATGCTCGAGCACCAGTACCGCAAGCAGTTTGGCATGTATATCGATTCGATTGAGACATGCGATGTCGCCCGCGTGGGAACGTTCGATTTTTCGCACATCGACTACGTGTTCACAACGGTGCCGCTCAACGTCAAGTTGCCCGTGCCCGTCCGCGAGGCCGATTTCTTCTTGGAGACGAGCGATGTCAACGCTATCCGCAAGGTGCTGAGCGACGACACTGCGCAATCGGACTCCGTAAGCTCTTTCTTTAGCCGTGCCCTGTTCTTCAACCGCGTTGAGGCGTCGTCGAAGCAGGCCGTTCTCCGATATCTCTCCGAGCGCGCCGTCGAGAGCGGCCGTGTCGATGCCCAGTTTGCCCAAGAGGTCGCCGAGCGCGAGAGCGCGAGTGCCACCTCGTTTGGCAATGGGGTAGCCATGCCCCATGGGATGCATCCCTTGAGCGCCGAGGCCTTTGTTACCGTGGGCCTGCTCGAACATCCCATTCTTTGGGACGAATACGGCCATGAGGTCGATATCGTCTTTATGGTGTCGTTTGCCCGGTCGGGCGGCGATGAGGCGCGGATCTTGAGCTCACTGCTCGCCGAGATCTTTATGGACCGCCAGGGGGTCGAGCGCCTACGCGAGCGCCGGTCCTGGCATGAGCTGATGGCGCTTGTTCAAGCGCATACGGCTTAAGACTTCTTTTGTCGATAACCCTGTCTGTCTACCTGCAATAAACCTCGAGGATTGCGGGCGGGAGATAGGCGTTTCGAATATTCAAGTACAAACCAAACATCACGGGAGAGGAGACCGTTATGGACGATCAGGGAACCGAGATGGTTTCGTTTCAGCTGGTCGCTGCAGCGGGAGAGGCACGCAGCCTTGCCTTCGAAGCCCTTGAAAAGGCAAAAGCGGGGGATTTTGACGCCGCCGCCAAACTCATGAAGCAGTCAAAGGATGCGGGAATCAAGGCTCACCACATCCAAACGCAGCTGCTTTCGACTGAGGCAGCGGGCGAGCATCTGTCGGTGGATGTGTTGCTGGTCCATGCTCAGGACCACCTCATGTGCTCCATGCTTGCTCAGGAGCTCGTGCAGGAGCTGATCTGCCTGTATGAGTGCACTGCAACCAAGAACGCCTAGCGGCGTGCGGTGACTATCCAACCAATCAATGCGAAGGGAATCCCTTATGAAGATCCTTCTTGTTTGCGCAGCTGGTCTGTCTACAAGCATTCTGATGAAGAAACTCGAGAAATATGCGGAGCAAAACGGCATCGAGCTCGATATCGATGCGGTGGGTATCGGCGAGTATCAGGAGACGTGCGCCAATTATGACGTGCTGCTCTTGGGGCCGCAGGTGTCCTACCAGCTCAACACCGTCAAGCAGGGGAGCGGTAAGCCGACCGCGGTCATCCCCGCACAGGACTACGGCATGGGCAACGCCGCCAACGTGCTGGCACTCGCCCAGTCGCTGTTGGGTTAGGAGGCGACCATGGAGAAGTTCATGACCCTGCTTCAGGAAAAACTGACCCCTATCGCCAATTTCTGCGGCACCGAGCGCCACTTTGCCTCCATGCAAAAGGGCTTTATGAGCGCGATCAGCTTCATCTTGGTATCTGCCGTCTTTATGATCCTCGCCAACCCGCCGGTCACGGCCGACCTGGTGGCGCAGGGCGGGTTCTGGTCCGTCTTTGGCCCTTGGCTCGATTTTGCGACGGCCAATAAGCTCACGCTGCTCATCCCCTTCAATATGACGATGGGCATACTGTCGGTGATCGTGACGTTCGCAATCGCATATAACCTGGCGGGCACCTACAAGATGCCCAAGCTTAACGCCGGCATGACCTCGCTGGTGATGTTCCTGATCGCCGCGGCGCCGTCGTCCTACTACCAGCTTGCTGACGAGTCCGTGCTCCAGGCGGTCCCCTGCACCTATCTGGGTGCGCAGGGCCTGTTTACCGCCATCATCGTTGCCTTGGTCTCCGTCGAGGTCACGCGCTTCTGCCAGACCAAGGGCATCACCATCAAGATGCCCGATGGCGTGCCGCCGTTTTTGTCCGAAACCTTTGGCGCCATCGTACCTATGCTCGCCAACATCCTCATCTTCTTTGGCGGCAACCTGCTGATCCAGATGATCGATCCCGCGCTGTCCATCCCCTCGGTTATCGAGAAGCTGCTCGCTGCCCCGCTTTCCGTCGCAGTTGACTCTGTGCCCGGCGCACTGCTTATCTGCTTCATGACGCTGCTGTTTTGGTGCTTTGGCGTCCACGGCAACATGATCGTAATGCCCATCACCGCCCCGGTCTCGCTTGCCGCCTTTGCCGCCAACGCCTCGCTCTATGCTGCCGGGCAGCCGCTTGAGTTCCACCCGGTGCTCATGTCGTTGGCCATCAACCTCATCGGCGGCACGGGTAATACGTTCTCTTTTGTGGCGCTCTGCGCGTTTAGGGCAAAGTCGCAGCAGCTCAAGGCATTTGGCAGGGCATCGATCGTGCCGAGCTTCTTCCGTATCTCCGAGCCCGCGATCTTCGGCGCGCCCATCATCTTCAACCCGATCCTCATGATTCCGTTTGTGCTAGGCGGCATGATCTCGGCCCTGCTGTATTGGGGTGCGGTCTCACTGGGTCTTGTCTCTAACTTCTACATCTTGGTGAGCGGCACGTTCCCCATCTTCGTTCAGGGCTTTGTCCAGTGCCTCGACCCGCGCATCTGGGTGTTTACGATCGTTTTGATCGTGGTCATGGCTGTGGTCTGGTGCCCGTTCTTTAAGGTGTACGATAACCAGCTCCTGGCTCAGGAGCAGGAGAACGCCGCGGCAGCTTCTGCCGAGGATGCTGAGTAGCATGAGTTACTTTGACAGAACGTCTGCCGCCGGTATGCCCGAGGGCTTTTTGTGGGGTGGTGCCCTCGCCGCCAACCAGGCCGAAGGGGGCTGGAACGAGGGCGGCCGCGGCATGTCGCACTCCGACCTGATCCCACAGGGTTCCGACCGCTGGGATGTAATGTTTGGCAGGCAAAAGCCCGTGGACGATCCGGACAGGCTGTATCCATGCCGCTGGGGCAACGACTTCTTCCATCATTGGCACGAGGATGTCGAGCTTTTTGCCGAGATGGGCTTTAAGTGCCTGCGTCTTTCAATTTGCTGGAGCCGTATTTTTCCCACAGGGATGGAGGCCGAGCCCAACGGCGAGGGCTTGGAGTTTTACCGTCAGGTATTCGAGGCGCTGCGCGAGCATGGAATCGAGCCGCTTGTGACGCTGTCGCACTACGACTATCCGTTGGCTCTGGTCGAGCGCTATGGTGGCTGGCAAAGCCGAGAGATGATCGAGCGGTATGCGCACTACGTCGAGACCGTCGGACGCGCGTACCAGGGCCTCGTGCGTTATTGGCTTACGTTCAACGAGATCAACAGCGTGGCGCTGTCCTATCTCAACGCGGGTGTCACGCTCGAGGATGAGCGTGACCGTGCAGCCGTGACTGCGGCGTTCTCGCACCATATGTTTATGGCGAGCGCTCGCGCTGTCGAGATTCTGCACAAGATCGATCCCGCAAACAAGGTGGGTTGCATGGTCGCTGCCGGTGCGACCTATCCGTACCGTTGTGCGCCCGAGGACGTATGGCTTGCGTATGAGGAGGACCGCGGCCGCTACTTCTACACAGACGTGATGGCTGCGGGCGCCTATCCTGCTTGGAAGCTGCGTGCACTCGAGAAAGAGGGTGTTCACGTGCCCTTTGAGCCGGGCGATACGGAGTATCTGGCAGAGCATACGGTCGACTTCATCTCGTTCTCGTACTATTGCTCGCGCTTGGTGTGCGCCGATGATCAGGTGATCGCCGAGAAGGCGGAGGGCAACGTGTTCCCGACGTTGCGCAATCCGTACCTCAAGGATAAAGAGACTGCCTGGAAGTGGCAGATCGATGCGCTGGGTTTGCGCGTGACGCTTGCCGGCTACCACGATCGTTACCATCTTCCGCTCTTTATCGCCGAGAACGGTGTGGGCGGACTCGATGCGCTGGAAGACGGCAAAGTCCACGATGCGTATCATATTGATTACCTGCGAAGGCATATTCTTGCGCTGCGCGATGCAATTGTCGAGGACGGTGTTGACCTGATGGGATACACGCCGTGGGGCTGTATCGATTTGGTGTCGGCCTCGACGGGGCAGATGAAGAAGCGCTATGGCTTTGTTTATGTCGATGCCGATGATATGGGCAAAGGCACGTTCGATCGCTACCGAAAGGACAGCTTCTGCTGGTACCAAAAGGTCATTGCATCAAATGGCGAGGACTTGAGTTAACTCTTGCAGGTCTGTTGCCCCCGCGGTCCGCTTCGGCCGCGGGGGCTTTTGTTATTGAGGCGGCTGTTCATGAGGAGCATTGCAGGCTGCGGAAACCCGGCACTTGGGGACGTTCCTTTCCTGCCGGCAGCTTGGGACAGTCCTTAAAGGCCGCATCGATCAACTGCGGAAAGCACATCCCAGAATGAGCGTCCAACATGGGGTGCGGTTTCCCTTGAGGCCCTCAATCGGAAAATGCATCCCGGATTATTGTCGAAAAGCGGTCCCTAGTTTCCCAAACGGGCCGCTAACGGAAAGCGCACCCCGCTATTGGGCCCCAAAGCAGGATGCGCTTTCCGTGCTGGCAGTTCCAAGCAGTTCGGGATGGCCCTTTTCGTCTGCTCTCGGCCGGCGTCCGTAAGACTGTCCCCGACGACCACTCATTTAAGTCTGTCCCCAATGAGTGCCCAATGACTAGTAGTAGGCCCACATGGCTTCGACTTCGTTAAGGACCTCTACGACGCCCCAGCGGCGGGCGCTGCGGCTGGCCGAGTTGGGGTCGTAGACGCCAATCTGGTCGGTGTCGTCAATACCGTAAAGCACAATGTAGTGGCCCACGTTGGTAAAGGTGCCCGGCCGAACGGCGGCGATGACGGGCGCTCCCGAACGCAGCGCCTGAGTCGTCGAGTCGCGATCGTTATGGAGCTCTGTTCCGTTAAGTCCCAACTGCCACGCGCCGCTCGTCATAAACGACCATTCGGTTGCACCGGTGGGGGCGTAATTGCCCGCCTCGGAAAGCGCACACATATCGACGGGGGTCATATCGGTGCGTCCCGTCTTAAAGATATAGACCATGGTGAGGCACGTAGGCCCGCAGGCATTTTGGCGGATGGTGCCGCCGGCGTAAGGCAGCTCCGACCACGCGGGGTCGATCTGATAGATATGGGGCATCGTGCCGGCTTGCCATTGCGAGCGCGGGGTCGAAAAGGCGAAAGAATAACCGGGCGCGACGGGGGCCTTGAGCAGCTTGTCCTCGGCGGTGGGCTCGAGACCGGCCGAGCCGTGGGACATACAGGAGCTCATAAGCACAAAGACCAGACAGGTGAGGATAGAGCACAGTGCGAGGCGAAGTCGACGAGCCGGCAGGGCGGGGGCATTCACGTGCGATGTCGAGCGGTAAGGCTTGCCGTCGCGTCCGCCTTGGGGATGCGAAAAGAAGCGGTTGATATGGATGCCGGGCTGACGTACGCCGTTGCGGCGCAGCTGCGGAACCTCGGCCTGACGCTGTCGAGTGCGCGCGCCCAAGCGGCTATCTTGCTGCGCGCTTGTGCCCATGCTCGGACGGCCACTCTGCCGCGTTCTGCTTGTCTGCTGCCGAGACGAAGGCCTGGGTTGCTCTTGAGGGCGTTGCGGATTGCTGCTCGTGGCGCTTCTGGGCGTCGGCGCGGTACGGCCAGCAAGGCGAACGCTTTGTCGCCGTTGATCACCGTCGTTGTATCCGTATGCCATTCGTACCGCCTTGTCTCATGTATAACCTGTCTATCCTACAAAAAAGATGTGCAACAAATGGGTCTGCGCGTCAAAAGCTCGGTAAACGGTACGAAAGGCGCAAAACATACGGCCTCAAAAACATCTCTCTATGCGTCCGATGAGCGTGCGCCCGTCGGACGGGCGGCAACAATGAGCGGCAAACCGTGCCGTTCGTCCCAAAAACGGCGCCGCTCGTTTTACAGTTCTGCCTTCGGTCGAGCTACAAGCGGCCGTGCTGCGCCAAGGCCGTATCTTAAAGCCACGAAATAAAAGAGCGCGGCAAAACAGACCGCGCAAGGGGTGACGTCAAGGGGCGTCAAAAAGGAAAGGAGGGGAACAATGGCGGACAAGAACGCAGAAGTTGCAGTCGAGGATAACGGCGGTATGAAGAAAACGCTTTCGCTCTGGAACTTCTTCACCATCGGTTTCGGTGCCATCATCGGCACCGGTTGGGTTCTGCAGGTCGGCGACTGGATGGTCGTGGGCGGCGGTCCCGTTCCCGCTATGATCGCATTCCTCTTGGGTGCAATCTTCCTCGTGCCCGTCGGAGCTGTTTTCGGTGAGCTCACGGCTGCTATCCCCATCTCGGGCGGCATCGTCGAGTATGTCGATCGTAGCTTTGGCCGTACGCTGAGCTACATCACCGGATGGCTTTTGGCTCTGGGCAACGGCATCCTGTGCCCGTGGGAGGCCATCGCCATTTCGACCCTCGTGTCCGAGATGTTCGGCAGCCTGCCCGGTCTTGAGTGGCTGCGCGCCGTCAAGCTCTACACCATCCTGGGCGCCGACGTTTATCTGTTCCCGACGCTGATCGCGCTCGGCTTTGCAGTCTACGTCATCTTCCTCAACTTCCGCGGTGCCAGCTCGGCCGCCAAGCTCCAGGCCTTCCTGACCAAGGCCCTGCTCTGCGGCATGCTGCTCGCCATGGGCGTCTCGCTCATATGACCCAATCCGCTGTCAAGAGCCACAATGGCCCCGCCGACCGCTT
>CABRIC010000024.1 GCA_902470905.1 uncultured Collinsella sp.
CCGTCCCGCTTAAACCAGAACTCCTTTTGCATCGCAAAAGCGTCCTGCATAAGGTTATGCGGGATAATGCGACGAACCTTTTCGCAGGTCTCGCGCTCTTTTCCATTGGGGGTGTGGACCAGATACCAGCGGACGCGGCTGTGCTGGCTGTTGGTGGTGGCGCCGTTAAATGCGCCCGGCAGCTGCTCTTGGCGCCGTGCCGTCTGTTCCATGTTCTCGCCCCCTCTTTTTGGCTTTGCGATGCACGCAAATGCAGGGGCGTTTAGAACAGGCTTCTCGCTCGCAGCTAGGCGCAGTCGCAAAAGTACAGGTTTTTGTAGAGGGGTATGGAGATGTACCTACTAGCAGTACATTTTGCGTAATCTGGGAAAACGCAGATTAATTGCTCGTATAATGACGTATGTCGAAAGATACAAAAACCTGTACCTTTTTGTGCAACAAAAAAAGCCGCTTAACCTGCGGCTTTTCTTATTTCGGTAAGAAAAAGGCGACCGCCCTTTGTGGACGGTCGCCTTTGTTAATTGTTGTGAAGTTTGCCTTAGGCGCGGGTCTTGATCTCCTCGGTCACCTTGGCAACAAACTCGTCAACGCTCATCTGAACGGTCTCGTTGGAGCGATCGCGGACGGAGATGTTGCCGGCCTCGACCTCCTTCTCGCCCAAGATGAGCATGTAGGGCACGCGATCGATGCTGCGGGCCTCGCGGATCTTGTAGCCGATCTTCTCGTCGCGGTCGTCGCAGACCACGCGAATGCCGGCGTCCTCCAGCTTGGCGCACACCCCGTGGGCGTAGTCGCGGCTCTTCTCAGAGACGGGAAGCGCCTTGACCTGCACGGGAGCCAGCCAGGTGGGGAACTTGCCCGCAAAGTGCTCAATCAGAATACCGATGAAGCGCTCGATGGAGCCAAAGCACACGCGATGCAGCATGATGGGGCGCTTCTTGGTGCCGTCGGCGTCCACGTACTCCAGGTCAAAGTTGAGCGGCATCTGGAAGTCGAGCTGCACGGTACCGCACTGCCAGGTACGGCCGAGCGAGTCCTCCAGGTGGAAGTCGATCTTGGGGCCGTAGAAGGCGCCGTCGCCCTCGTTGACCTCGTAGTCCATACCCAGCTTCTCCAGGGCAGTGCGCAGGCCCTCCTCGGCGCGAGCCCAATCCTCGTCGGAACCCATGGAGTCCTCGGGGCGGGTGGAAAGCTCAACGTGGTACTTAAAGCCAAACTTCTGGTACACGGAGTCGATAAGGTTGACCACGCCCACGATCTCGTCGGTCAGTTGGTCGGGACGCACAAACAGGTGGGCGTCGTCCTGGTTAAAGCAGCGCACGCGGAACAGGCCGTGCAGGGCGCCGCGCAGCTCGTGGCGGTGCACCAGGCCGATCTCGCCGGCGCGGATGGGCAGCTCGCGATAGGAGTGCGGCTTGGAGGCGTACACCAGCACGCCACCCGGGCAGTTCATGGGCTTAATGCAGTACTCTTCGTCGTCGATGACAGTGGAGTACATGTTGTCCTTGTAGTGATCCCAGTGGCCCGAGGTCTTCCACAGCTGCTTGTTCATGATGAGCGGCGTGGAGATCTCCACGTAGCCGGCCTTGTGGTGGATCTCGCGCCAGTAGTCCAGCAGCGTGTTCTTAAGGATCATGCCGTTGGGCAGGAAGAACGGGAAGCCAGGGGCCTCGTCGCGCATCATAAAGAGGTCCATCTCGCGACCGATCTTGCGGTGGTCGCGCTTCTTGGCCTCCTCCAGCATGTGCATGTGCTCGTCGAGCTCTTCCTTAGTGGCAAAGGCGACGCCGTTGATGCGGGTGAGCATCTTGTTGTCCTTGTCGCCCTTCCAGTAGGCGCCCGAGACGCCGGTGAGCTTAAAGGCCTTAAGGGCCTTGGTGTAGCAGATGTGGGGGCCGACGCACATGTCGATGTAGTCGCCCTGCTGGTAGAAGGTGATGCGGGCGTCGTCGTCCAGGTCGCCGATGTGCTCGACCTTGTACTTCTCGCCGCGCTCCTCCATAAGGGCGATGGCCTCGGCGCGGGGCTTCTCGTACACGGTGAACTTGAGATTCTCCTTGACGATCTTTTTCATCTCGGCCTCGATCGTGGGGAAGTCGTCCTCGCTGATCTTGACGCCCTCGGGCAGGTCGACGTCGTAATAGAAGCCGTTGTCGGTCGCGGGGCCGTAGGCAAAGTCGGCCTCGGGGTACAGGCGCTTGATGGCCTGCGCCATGATGTGCGCGGCAGAGTGGCGGATGACGTGCGTGACCTCATCCTGCGGGAGCTCGGCCACCGAACCGTCATTGTAGAGTGCCTTCATGGGTATGTTTTCTCCTCTCGGATGCCTGATGCAAGTGCGTGCGATGCGCTCGGCGTTTTTGACTTGCATCATTATAGGCAGGTTGCCTTGGTATACAAGCGCCCGCCGCACCTTAATGGCACGGCGGGCGATTTTCTACGCATGCTTCATCGTGTGGGACGGGTTGCGCGCGTGGCTTGCGCGGGGCGCGCTGTGCCCGTGGCATGCGGCCGGCCCGGCGATGGATGCGTTACTGGATGCGAGTTCGGCAGTAGGGGCAGACCTTCCAGTGCGCATCGAGCGGGCGATGGCAGCTGGGGCAGACGTTGCGAACCTGGGTGTCGCACACAGGGCAGACGACGAAGTCCTTCTCGATGGGCGCGCCGCACTGCGGGCAGGTGCCGTACTGGGCAAGCTGACGCTCGCGCAGGGCCATGTCCAGCTCCTGCTCCTCGCGGTCGGACGCGTAGGAGTGCGGGCGCAGGACCAAGTAGGCGATGAGACCTACAAACGGGATGAGGGCGATGATGCCCCATGCCACGTAGGCGCTGGCGCCGCGGCGGCGAGCGTCGATGAACACATAGACGACCGACAGCACATACAGGGCGATGATAAAGCCAACAAAGGCATAGACGACGCCCATAAGCTGCGGCGACATGAGCTCGGAGATGTACTTGGACATTACGGGTACCTTTCGGAATATTAACAGTTCGGTCAAGTTTACCACGGGGTTTGTTTATATGGGACCACGGCTAGGCGCGGGGCTGACGCGGACACAAACATCTCAATCTGTAACAGTTGCTCGGCAAAAACAGTCCCAGATGTTACAGATTTAGACAAACCTTTCTCTCCCCGACTTAAATCTCGATCTGTAACATCTAGAACCCAAAAACAGTTCTTACTGTTACAGATCGAGACAAACCCCTGACACCAGGGGCGGCAGACGAGGTCTCCGATGGTCCTGAGTCTCCCCTCGCCTGCCGTTGGCGGGTGTTGCGGGGCTGTTCGCCGCATTGCCGCCGCACTGGGGGTGTGCGGACCGTAGGATAGTCTTATTGACGGCCTGTCAACTCGTCTGGGAGGCACTGTGGCAGAAACGTTTGATATCGCAATTGTGGGCGCGGGCATCACCGGGTGCGCCATCGCACGGCAGCTTGCGCGGTTTGACCTGTCCATTTGTGTGGTCGAGGCAGCCAACGATATTGCACTGGGCGCGTCGAAGGCCAACGGCGGCCTGGTGCACGCCGGTTACGATCCGGCACCGGGCACGGTTAAGGCGCAGGTCAACGCCCGTGGCTGCGAGTTGTACGGTAAGTGGGCGCAGGAGCTGGGCTTTCTGTTCTGCCGCACCGGGTCGATGGTGCTGGGATTTAACGACGAGGACCGCGCGCAACTGGAGAAGCTGCGGTGCAACGGTCATGTCAACGGTGTGCCCGAGCTGTCGATCATCGGACCCGACCGCATCCACGAATTAGAGCCGCGCGCCAGTGCCGATGCAACGTGCGCGTTGTGGTGCCCCTCGACTGGGTTTGTCGACCCGTTTGAGGTTGCCATCGCCGCGCTGGAGAATGCCGTGGCCAACGGGGTGACGTTTATGCGGCCTGCGCCAGTGGAGGCAATTGATGTTGCCGGCTCGGATGACGGAGCCGCACGCTTTACGCTGGCGACGCCCGCCGGCGACGTGCGCTGTCGCTATTTGATCAACGCCGCGGGCAACGGAGCCGCGGACATCTCGCATATGGCCGGCGCCGAGGAGTTTCAGATGGTCTGGCGCCAGGGCAACATCGTGGTACTGGACAAGGAGCCGCGCGCGCTCATGCCGCTCTACCCGGTGCCAACGCCGATATCGAAGGGCGTCATCGTCACGGGTACCGTGCATGGCAACACCGTGATTACCGCGACCGCCGCCGTGCGCGAGCCAGGCGACACGCAGACCTATGCGGACGATGTCAACGCGCTCCTGACCGGTGCGCGCAAGCTGGTGCCCGATCTGGACACGCGCCGCGTGGTGCGCGCATTTGCCGGCGGTCGTCCGGTCATTCAGGGTACGAACGACTTCTTTATTGGGCAGTCAGCCGTGGTACCGGGGCTGTTCCAAGCAGCGGGTATTCAGTCGCCGGGCGTGGCGAGTGCGCCGGCCATTGCCGAGCGCGTGGAGCAGATACTGCGCGACGCCGGCGTGGCCCTGCGCGAACGGGACGATTGGGACCCAATTCGCCGTGTGCCGGACGACTTTGACCGCACACCGCTTGCGCGCAAGGAAGAGCTCATTGAGTCCAATCCCGCGTGGGGGCAGATCATCTGCCGCTGCGAGACGGTGCCCGAGGCCGAGATTGTGGCCGCGATTCGGCGCCGTCCGGGCGCGGTTTCGGTCGAGGGTGTCAAGCGCCGCTGCCGTGCCGGCATGGGTCGGTGCCAGAGCGGTTTTTGCCAGAGCCGCGTGGTGGCAATCCTGGCGCGCGAGTTGGGCTGCGACCCCAGCGAGGTGCTGCTAGAGGATGCCGGATCATGGCTGGTCGAGGGACCGCTGAAGGGGGTGCGCTAGGATGGCGACGTTTGATATGCGCGACGAACGCACGGAAGCCGGAGCCGTAGCGTCGGTGTCGACGCAGGCCTTCGACGTGGTCGTCATCGGTGGCGGCCCCGCCGGTATGGAGGCCGCACTTGCCGCGCAAAAGGCCGGCGCGCACGTGGCCATCGTGGAGCGCGAGCAGCATCTGGGCGGCATCCTCCGCCAGTGCATTCACCCGGGTTTTGGCCTGTCGCACTTTAAGCAGGAACTCACCGGTCCCGAGTACGCGCAGCGCTTTATCGACCAGGTGCGCGCGACCGACATCGTGCTGTTCTTGGACAGCATGGTACTTGGAATCGATTCGGGCGAGGGCGCGGGCGCGTCGAGCGTGAACGAGGGTGCGGGAGATGCCGCAGTCCATACCGTCACGCTCATGAGCCGTGCCGGTATGCTGCAGCTCACCGGGCGTGCGGTCGTCCTTGCCATGGGATGCCGCGAGCGCACCCGCAGCGAGATCAAGATTCCCGGTAGCCGTCCCGCCGGCGTGTTTACGGCCGGCTTGGCGCAGCGATACATCAATATCGAAAACCTCAAGCCCGGCTCGCGTGCCGTCATCTTGGGCTCGGGTGACATCGGGCTGATCATGGCACGCCGCTGCGCACTCGAGGGGATTTCCGTCGAGGGCGTGTACGAGCTCATGCCGTACGTCAACGGTCTGCGCCGCAACGTCAAGAATTGCCTGGACGACTTTGGAATTCCGCTGCACCTGTCCACCACCGTCACACGCGTGATCGGGCACGACCGCGTGGAGGCCGTCGAGGTAAGCCAGGTCGACGAGCACCTGGCGCCCATTGCCGGGACGGAGCGCATCGTTCCGTGCGACACGCTGCTGCTTTCGGTAGGATTGATTCCCGAAAACGAACTTTCGGTTGCCGCAGGCGTGGAGCTTGACCCGCGCACGCGCGGTGCCGTGGTGGATCAGAGCCTGCAAACGGGTGTGCCGGGTATCTTTGCCTGCGGCAACGTACTGCACGTGCACGACCTGGCCGACAACGTGACGACCGAGTCCGAGCGCGCCGGTGCGGCAGCGGCGGCGTGGGCGTTGGGCGGCAACGCCGGGGCGAGCGCTGCGAGCACAGGCCGCGAGCTCACGGTCTCCCCTGCCGGCATCGCAGGCTACGCGCTGCCGGGCCGCATTACGACCGTCGGGCTCACTAAGCTCAACTTCCGTGTACGCCGACCCGTCGACGCCGCCCGTGTGCGCATTCTCGCTGACGGCGAGGAATTGTTCGCAGGCAAGGTCCGCCCGTTTAAACCGAGCGTAATGGAGAGCTTCCCGCTGCCGACAAAGGTGATTCAGCGCGCACTCGACCTAGGTGCTAGAGAGATTATTCTATCTGTCGATCCCATTGAGGAGGCATAGCTCATGAGCACGAACGCGATCGAGACGCTCAAGTTCAACTGCACGACCTGCCCATCCGAATGCCTTCTGACTGTAGAGGTAGAACGTGACGCAGACGGCGCCGTGGCAGCGGTGCGCTCAGTAACCGGCAACAACTGCCCGCGCGGCGATAAGTTCGCACATCAGGAACTCACCTGCCCCATGCGCGTGCTCACGACGACCGTGGCCGTCTCCGGCGGCGACGAGACGCTGCTGCCCGTGCGCACATCCGAAGCCATCCCGCTGACCCTCCACGCCCAAGCCATGGACCTCATCCGAGGCCTAATCGTCAAAGCCCCCATCCGCATGGGCGACGTCGTCCTCCCCGACCTCCTCAACACCAACATCAACCTAATCGCCAGCATGGACATCGACCCAGCCTAAGCAGCTCATTTAGAACGGGGCTTTTAGTTACGCTGCCATCCATCCCACCCCTCCTCAATTGCGGTGAAATAGTTCCTGATTTCCGCCAAAACCCCGGCATCCAGGAACTATTCCACCGCAACTATCCTTGGGATCGGTATTCAGCTTGTGCCTACTTTAGTGCCATTTCAAAACTATGCCGGATTACGGGGCCGATTCGGAGACCCCCATCCATACCGGCCATTTTCAATTTTTGACAAGCCATCTATATGCGGTTTTAATTTCGCGATTTTTGCCATGGTCAAGTAATACAGGTCCAGCCCCGTAATCCGCCATACTTTTGAAACCAGCCCATTTGGGACGGGCCTCTTATGGCTACTTTTACCTATTAGCCCGCAAGTTTGACGCAGCTAAAATAGCCCCGTCCCAAATTGACTACCCTGGCATTGGGGATACCATGGTGGCAACCAAGCGAAAGGATGTTTCATGGCACATGTCGATGACCAGCGCGTGGCGCGCGTGCTCGATGCGCTCGAGGCTCAGCACCCCGGTGCGCAGTTGCTCATAAATGACCCTTGGTCGATCTACTATCTGACCGGTTTTTATGCCGATATGTTCGAGCGTTTTTGCGGCGCGCTGCTCGCACGCGGTAGCGAGCCCGTGACCCTGGTCAACGCGCTGCATCAGCTGCCCGAGTATGACAATGCGCGCGTTGCCTACCACACCGATACCGACGTCGTGGCCGACGCCATCGCTCGCGAGGTCGATCCGAACAAACCGCTCGGCATCGACACCGTCATGCGTTCCGGCTTTTTGATGCCACTCATGGAGCGCCACGCAGCCAGCGAGTTTTTCCTGGGCGACTTTGCCGTCACCGCCGCGCGCACCCACAAGGATGACGCCGAACAGGAGCTCATGCGCGCGTCCTCGGCCGCTAACGACGCCGTGATGGCCGATGTCATCAAGCTCGTCCACGAGGGCGTGACGGAGCGCGAGATTGCCGACCAAATGCTCGGCCTGTATCGCAAGCACGGCTGCGAGGGCTTTAGCTTTCCGCCGATCGTGAGCTTTGGCGTCAACGCCGGCGACCCGCACCACGAGCCCGACGGCACCGTACTCAAGCGCGGCGACGTGATGCTATTCGACATTGGCGGACGCCATCGCAACTACTGCTCGGACATGACACGCACGTTCTTTTGGGGCGAGCCGGACGAGGAGACGACGCGCATCTACGACATCGTGCGCCGTGCCAACGAGGCTGCCGAAGCGCTCATCGCACCGGGCGTGCGCATGTGCGACTTGGACCGTGCTGCGCGCGACGTGATTGAGGACGCTGGCTACGGCAAGTACTTTACGCATCGCCTGGGACACTCGATCGGCCTGCAGGACCACGAACCGGGCGACGTTTCGCTCGCCAACGAACAGGTCGTAGAGCCGGGCATGACCTTCTCCATCGAGCCGGGCATTTACCTCCCCGGCCGCACCGGCGTCCGCATCGAGGACCTAGCCCTGGTGACCGAGAACGGCGTCGAGATTCTCAATGCTTACACCCATGATTCGGTCCGCCTAGACTAGCCTGGTCCCCAAGCCCCCAAACTAAGTTGCGGTGGAATAGTTCCTGGATGGGCTGCCAGAACCCAAAAACAGGAACTATTTCACCGCAACTGATGAGGGGATGGGTTAGCGCAGCAGGCCGGCTACTTCGCCGGCTAGGGTGATGGTGCCGGCTGCTACGAAGGGCTCGCCCGCGGCCTTGAAAGCTGCGAGGGCCTCGGAAACGCTGGGGTATACGCCCGCGAGCTTATCGGCATCAACAAGTGCGGCGAGCTCCTCCGCCGGCAGGGCGCGATCGGAATCGGTCTGGGTCACGACCACGCGCGGGAAAGCCGGGATCAGCACGTCGACGATGCCCGCCACGTCCTTGTCGGCCAGCGCGGCGCACAGCAGCGTGGGGCGATTCTCCACGCACGGATCAATCTCGTCCAGCGCGCTCACAAAGTTCTCGCAGCTCTGGGGGTTATGACAGGCGTCAATCAGCTTAAGCGGATCGGTCCCCAGCACGTCAAAACGACCCGGTGTGGGGCAACCCATAAGCGATGCATCCAGCGCATCGTGGTCGAGCTCGCGACCCAGATACCCCTCGCAAAGCATAATCGCGCACGCGGCATTCTGCGGCTGATAGGCCGGCTTGACCATGCTCGACGTATAGATCGCACGTGGCGTGGTGCAGCTAAACTCAACCGTGTCGCCCACATGCACCGGCACCTTAGTCGTGGCATGCCTCACCACGAGCGGCACAATGCCGCACTCTCGACAACGGGCATCCATCACGCGCTGAACGCTCGCCTCATGCGTGCCCTCGCCCAGCACAACCAGGCGTCCGGGCTTAATGACCGCAGCCTTCTCCCCCGCAATGGCCTCGAGCGTATCACCCAAAATACGTGTGTGATCGAGCCCAATGCCTGTAATGGCCACGGCGACAGGATCGGTCGCACTCGTAGCATCCCAGCGTCCGCCCATGCCGACCTCAAGCACGGCCACGTCCACGCAAGCCTCGGCAAACACCACCAGTGCAGCAGCCGTCAGCAGGTCAAACGGCGTGATGGTATAGGCGCGCTCCCCCGCCGCCACACGACGGGCATTCACTCGATGCCCCGCCTCAACAGCGGCCGAAACGCCACGGGCAAACGCCTCATCGCTCACAACGCGCCCGTCAACCTCCATGCGCTCGGGATAGCGCACCAGCTGAGGCGACGTATACAGCGCGGTCTTGAGCCCCTCGCCGCGAAGAATAGCAGCCGAAAAACGCGTAGTCGAAGTCTTGCCATTGGTACCGGCAACCTGAATGCAATCGAAATACTCGTCCGGACGCCCCAACTCATCGAGCATGTCGACAACCGTCTCGAGCAGAGGACCAGCATCCCCAGAAATCCGCCCCGTATCAGCAGCAAGTCCCACAGCTTCACCAAACGAAAGCAACTCAAACGAGAAAGGAACGACATACGACCCAGAACGCTTAGCCATAACCCAAAGTCCCCCATAACAGAAAAAGAGGCCCACCAAAAAGAATGAGCCCCTCGCGTTGACAATATCAGCCTTTATCCGCTTGCAGCAAGATCAAGACCACAACCCAGTGGCCCCAACCTACCAGTTGCAAACAACCACGTAACCGCACTAGGAGCGGCCCGACGCTTTGCTCGATACAAGTTCCGCACGCAAAGGACAGCACTTAATGTGCTGTCCGTCTTGCGCAGGACTGTCCGCAGTAGCGAGCAAAGCGTCGGGACGCGCCCCTCAGTAAGACCTACGAGAAGTCAGCAACCTGAGCAGTCAGCGCCGCCAGGATCTCCTTGAGCTCAGCTGCACGGTCCCTCTTCTTCTGGACCACCGCGGGCGCGGCCTTGGCCACAAAGCCCTCGTTGGCCAGCGTCTTCTCGCAGCCGGCGAGCTCCTTCTGCGCCGTGGCAATCTCCTTCTCCAGGCGTGCTTTCTCGGCCGAAAGGTCAACCTTGCCCTCGAGCAACACAAAGACCTCAACGCCGCTGTCGACCACGGCGATGCTCGCGGCCGGCTTCTCAACGTCGGTACCCATGACCAGCGAAGCGGTGTTGGCCAGCGGCTCGATGGTCGAGCGCAGGCTCTCGAGCTTCTCGATATCCTCGGCACCGGCGCGCACGACCACGTCGAGCTCGGCCTTGGGGCTCAAGCGATAACGCGAACGCGTGGCGCGGGCGGCGGAAACGACGGCGCGGCACAGCTCAAATGCGCGCTCGGCGTCCTCGTCAACATACTTGGCATAGTCGGCGGGCTCGGGCCACTTGGCGATCATGAGCGCCTCGGCGCGATCCACGTTGCCCTCGGCATCCAGGTCGAGCACGCTCGCCGGCATATTGTCCCAGATCTCCTCGGTAACAAACGGCATAAGCGGGTGCATCAGGCGAATGGAGGTGTCGAGCACAAAGATCAGGTTGCGCTGAGCCTGCAGACGGCCCTCGCCCTTCAGGCGGGCCTTGGTGACCTCGACGTACCAGTCGCAGACCTCGTTCCAGAAGAACTGCTGCACGCCGCGGGCCATATCGCCAAAGGTGTAGTTCTCAATACCCTCGGTGACCATCTTCACGGCCTTGGCCAGGCGGCTGAACATCCAGGCGTCGGCCGGCGTCTCAACGACGGGCTCGCCGGGCGTGTAGCCCTCCATGTTCATGAGCAGGAAGCGGCTGGCGTTCCAGATCTTGGTCACAAACGACTTAGCCTGCTCGGTACGCGGGCTGTCGATAAGCTTCTTGGTCTTCTTATCGATGTTCGCGTCGAACTTGACGTCCTGGTTGTTGGTGCAGAGCGTCAGCAGGTTGTAACGCATGGCGTCGGCACCGTACATGCCAATGAGGTCCATGGGGTCAACGCCGTTGCCCTTGGACTTGGACATGCGGCTGCCGTCCTTGGCCAGGATCGTCGGGTAGATGACGACGTCTTTAAACGGCACCTCGTCCAGGAAGTACAGCGAGCTCATGACCATGCGGGCGACCCACAGCGCGATGATGTCGCGCGCGGTGACGAGCGCCGTCGTGGGGTGATGGCCCTCGAGCAGCTCCGGCTTTTGCGGCCAGCCCTGCGTGGCAAAGGTCCACAGCTGCGAGCTGAACCAGGTGTCCAGCACGTTCTCGTCCTGATGCACGTGATGACCGCCGCACTTGGGGCACACATCGGTGTCCTCGGTAAGGGCGTCCTCCCAGCCGCAGTCCTCGCAGTAGAACACGGGGATGCGGTGGCCCCACCACAGCTGGCGGCTGATACACCAGTCCTTGAGGTTCTCCATCCAGGTGGTGTAGGTCTGCGTCCAACGCGCGGGATGGAAGGTGACCTTGCCAGCGTTGACGGCGTCGAGCGCCGGCCCCTTGAGCTTATCGACGGCGACGAACCACTGCTCAGACAGCCACGGCTCCAGTGCGGCGTCGCAACGGTAGCAGTGCATGACGGAGTGATCGAGGTCCTCGACGTGATCGAGCAGGTCGTGCTCCTCGAACCACTTGATGACGGCCTCGCGGCACTCGTCGCGGTTCATGCCGGTGAACTCGCCGTAGCCTTCGACGACCACCGCGTGCTCGTCGAAGATGTTGATCTGCGGCAGGTCGTGAGCCTGACCCATGGCGTAGTCGTTGGGGTCGTGGGCCGGAGTAACCTTAACGAAGCCGGAACCGAAGTTGGCGTCGACATGCCAATCCTCAAAGATGGGGATCTCACGGTCGACGATGGGAAGCTTGACGGTCTTGCCCACGAAGGCGGCCTTCTCGGGGTCCTTCGGGGAAACGGCGACGCCCGTGTCGCCGAGCATGGTCTCGGGGCGCGTAGTGGCGACGACGATGTAGTCCTGGCCGTTGACCGGCTCGGTCAGCGGGTAGCGCAGGTGCCACAGATGGCCCTTCTCGTCCTTGTACTCGGCCTCGTCGTCCGAGATGGCGGTGGTGCAGTTGGGGCACCAGTTGACGATGCGCTTGCCACGGTAGATCAGGCCGTCGTGGTACCAGTCGCAAAAGACCTTGCGCACGGCCTGGGCATAGTCATCGTCCATGGTGAAGCGCTCGTTGTCGAAGTCGACGGAACAGCCCATGCGCTTGATCTGCTCGACGATGATGCCGCCGTACTCGTGGGTCCAGTCCCAGCAGGCGTCAACAAACTTGTCGCGGCCAATCTCCAGGCGGCTGATGCCCTCGCTCTTGAGCTTCTTGTCGACCTTGGTCTGCGTAGCGATACCGGCGTGATCGGTTCCGAGCACCCAGCGCGTGGACTTGCCGCGCATGCGGGCCATACGAATGATGGCGTCCTGGATGGAGTCGTCGGTGGCGTGGCCCATGTGGAGCTTGCCGGTCACGTTGGGAGGCGGAATGGTGACAGTGCAGTCGCCCACGCCCTCACGGCGCTTATAGTAGCCGCCGTCGAGCCACTTCTGCAGGATCGCCGGCTCGTTGGTCGACGGATCGTAGTTCTTGGGCATTTCTTCCATATATCTCTCCCTGTCCCGCCGGGGAGGAATGTAGGCCCGATTTTCGCTCGGTCAAGTCCTGGCTCGCGCGAAGACCACATTAAGTGGTCTTCGGCTCGTGCGGAATCTACGAAAATCGGGCCTACATTCCTCCCCTTAGGTATCGATTACTTCAGTCTGATATGACTTCGCTGAGGCTTAAACAAACACACAGAATAACACAGGTAGTTGGGGTTATTGCGTATATATAAAATAGCCTCCGACCACGGATGGTCGGAGGCTATTTGCAAACACGCTTTAGGCTGGTTTAGCCGTAGATGCGCTGGGGCTGCTCTTCGCCCTTGACGGAGGCTTCGGTCACAACGACCTTGGAAACACCCTCCTCGCTGGGCAGGTCGAACATCGTCTGCTGCAGCACGTCCTCGCAGATGGAGCGCAGGCCTCGGGCGCCGGTCTTGCGGGCGAGCGCCATGCGGGCGATCTCGTGCAGAGCCGCGTCCTCAAACTCAAGTTCAACGTCCTCGAGTTGGAACATCTTGCGGTACTGGCGCACCACGGCGTTCTTGGGCTCGGTCAGAATCGACACCAGGTCGTCCTCGTCGAGCGCCTGCGTCTGGGTGACGACGGGCGTACGGCCCACGAACTCGGGGATCATGCCAAAGGCGTTGAGGTCCTGCGGGAGCACCTGACGCAGCAGGTCGTTCTCGTCGACCGAGGTGGGGCCGGCGATCTCGGAGTTAAAGCCCACGCCCTTGTTGCCCACGCGATCGGCGATGATCTTGTCCAGACCCACAAAGGCACCGCCGCAGATGAACAGGATGTTGGTCGTGTCAATCTGCAGCAGCTCCTGCTGGGGATGTTTGCGGCCGCCGGTGGGCGGAACGCTTGCCACCGTTCCCTCAAGGATCTTAAGCAGTGCCTGCTGAACGCCCTCGCCCGAGACATCGCGGGTAATGGAAAGGTTCTCGGCCTTGCGGGCGATCTTGTCGATCTCGTCCACGTAGATAATGCCAACCTGAGCGCGCTCAATGTCGCCATCGGCAGCATTGATAAGCTTGAGCAGGATGTTCTCCACGTCCTCACCCACGTAACCTGCCTCGGTAAGCGCGGTGGCGTCGGCGATGGCAAACGGCACCTCGAGGATGCGCGCGAGCGTCTGGGCGAGCAGGGTCTTGCCGGTACCGGTGGGACCGAGCAGCAAGATGTTGGACTTGGCGAGCTCTACCTCGTCCATATCGTCGTCGAACTGCGAGCCCATGTCGTCGTCAAAGGCAGACACCGCGGCGCCGCCCTCGATCACGCGACGATAGTGGTTGTACACGGCCACCGACATGGCGCGCTTAGCGTCTTCCTGGCCCATTACATAGGCCGAGAGCTCGTCATAGATCTCGTGCGGCGTCGGCACGTGCGTGATGACCTGGCGGTCGTCCTCGAGCTCAAAGCCCTCGGTCTCGGGGTCTACGGCGGGCTGGGATGCTGCCTGGCCGTGGTCGTTGAGGAAGCCCGGCAGCTTGCCGTTGCGGGCAGCGTCCATAAAGTCCGAAGCCAGCGACTCCTCCAAAATCTCGGAGCAGGCGGCGACGCACTCGTCACAGATAAAGATGTTGGTCGGACCCTTTACGAGGCGACGGACCTGCCCCTGCTCTTTTCCGCAGAAGGAGCAGCGGATGGGGTTGCCGTTCTCGTCAAAGTTGTCCTGCATGTTTCCTGCCATCCTAGGCGTCCTTCGCGGCGAGATCGCGCGAGGTAACGATACGGTCGATCAGGCCGTAGTCGAGGGCCTCGGCAGCGGTCAGGTAGTTGTCGCGCTCGGTATCGGCCTGGACCTTCTCGATGGGCTGGCCCGAGGCATCGGACAGGATCTGATTGAGCTCGCGGCGAGTCTTCTTGATCTCCTCGGCCACGATCTCGATCTCGGTCTGCTGACCCTGGGCACCGCCGCTGGGCTGGTGAATCATAACCTTGGAGTGCGGCAGGCAGAATCGCTTGCCCTTAGCGCCGGCCGAAAGCAGCACAGCGGCCATGGACGCGGCCATACCGACGCAGATGGTGGAGACCTGCGGCTTGATGAAGTTCATGGTGTCAAGAATCGCCAGGCCGGAGTAGACCTCACCGCCGGGCGAATTGATGTAGAGCGAGATATCCTTCTCGGCATCCTGGCTCTCAAGATGCAACAGCTGGGCAACGACCAGGTTGGCGCTGACGGAGTTGATCTCCTCGCCCAAGAAGATGATGCGGTCGTTGAGCAGGCGCGAATAGATATCGTAGCTGCGCTCGCCGCGCGGCGTCTGCTCGATAACGTATGGCACGAGGGCGGAATCGAACTTGGCGATCATACGCATCTCCATTTCTCTTACGGACCAATAATGGTTCTAGATAAACGTACGGTGCCCGCATGCTATGCATTGGCTGGCACCGTACGAAGCAACCGGATAACCGGTGTATAACTTTACCCCATCACGGGCGCACCCATGCGCTCGCGGGCAAGGTGGCGAGAATTACTCGGCGTCCTTGGCGGTCTCGTCGACCTCGGTCACCTTGGCGTTCTCGACCAGGTGGTCGACGGCCTTGGAGCGACGGATGGACTCGCGGACGGCAGGCATGCGGCCATCGGCGATGAACTCGGCCTTGGAAGCCTCGACGTCCTTGACGCCAGCCTTCTCGAACTCGGCGTTGATGTCGTCCTCGGTGACCTCGATCTTGAGCTCACGGGCGAGGGCGTCGAGCGCCAGGGACTCACGGGCAACGTCGTTGGCCTGCTTGTGCAGGTCGCCGATGAACTGCTCCATGGTCAGACCGGAAGCGGGCAGCCAGGTGTCCAGGGTCATGCCGCGGGCAGCGAGGTTGGACAGGAAGTTCTGGCCAAGCTCCTCAAAGACGGACTGCTCGTAGTCGGCGTCCATCTCGTCGAGCTGCAGGCGCTCGGCGAGAGCGGAGACGCAACGGTTCTCCTTCTCGGCCGGGAGGCGGGAAGCCTTGTCCTGCTCGATCTCGAGCTTGATGGCGTCGCGCATAGCGTCGATGCTGTCAAAGCCAAAGTCGGACTTGACGAGCTCGTCGGTGAGCTCGGGGGTGTTGCGGACCTTGATGCCCTTGACGGTGACCTCGACGGTGTGGGTCTCGGCCTCCTCGCCCTCCTCGACCTCGTCGGTCCAGGTGACGGTCTTGACGTCGTCAACGTTGGCGCCGATCAGAGCCTCGTTGAACTCCTTGGGGTTGCTGTCGCTACCGGCGATGAGCATGCGGCCCTCGGCGGCGAAGTTGTCGGCGTTCTCGACGGCCTTGAGGTCGACGGTCACATAGTCGTCAGCCTCGACGGCGCGACCCTCGACGTCCTCGAAGGTGGCACGGTAGTTGAGGAGCATCTCGACCTGGTTGTTGATCTCGGACTCGGTGACCTCCGCGGGAGGCATCTCAATCTCGACGGCGTCGAAGGAGGAGAGCTCAGCAGCGGGACGCAGGGAGAACTCGACGGTGTAGGTGTAGTCCTCGTGATCCTTGGCGAGGTCGAGCTCCTTGTAGTCACCGTTCTTGGTGGGGACGATGTCCAGCTCGTTGAGGACGGCGGGCTCGTTGTCGGCGATCAGGTCGTTGGTAGCCTGGGCGAGGGTAGCCTCGGCGCCAAGAGCAGAGTCGATGACCGGACGGGGGGCCTTACCGGCGCGGAAGCCCGGGAAGCGGTACTTCTTGGCGGTGTCCTTGTAGGCCTTCTTGATCGCGGCGTCGACGTCGGCGGCCGGGATGGTGACCGTAGCGGTGAGCTTGGCGTCCTTGACGTCAGAAGCGGTGATGTTCAACACGTTCCTCCTCATACTGCCCAGCTTATCTGAGGTGCTGGTACCTTTATGCAACAAAGTGTCGCGACGGCCGAGGCCGACGCTGGTGCGTTGGTGCGGGCGAAAGGACTCGAACCTTCACGGGAATCCCACCAGAACCTAAATCTGGCGCGTCTACCAATTCCGCCACGCCCGCATGAGCGCACAGACTAGGAATGATAGCAGATACGAACAGTAAGCGCACGCACACCTTTTACAAGCTCACGACCTCACCACGAGTGCAAGCCAATAGAGCACGCCGCCCCATCTCATAAGTTGCGGTGGAATAGGGACTGTTTGGGGCTCCAGTCCTCCAAAACAGCCCCTATTCCACCGCAACTTCGATGGGACCCGGCAGTCAGGCGGTGCTGGCCATGCGCCGGAAAGCGTGTCCCGGCTTGGGGCCTCGGAATGGGATGCAATTTCCGCTATAGCCATCAACCGGAAACTGCAACCCGTTTTGAGCCCCTATTCCGGGATGCACTTTCCGCCAAGGGCCTCAAACGGAAACTGCAGCCCACAATTCAGTTGAAAAGTGGGCTGCAGTTCCCCCGGGCTAGGCAATGAGCGGATACAGCGCCTCCTCGCCTACTCCCCCAGCAGGGCCTTCTCGGGCGTGATCGGCAGTGAGCGCACCTGGTGGCCGGTGGCGTGTGCCACGGCCGAGGCCACGGCGGCGAGCGGCGTGTTGATGACGACCTCGCCGATCGACTTGGCGCCAAACGGACCCGTCGGCTCGTAGCTCGGCTCAAAGGCCACGCGAATGCTGCCGATATCCAGGCGCGTGGGCAGCTTGTAGCTCATAAAGTTGCCGGTGCGCAGGCGGCCGCGATCATCATGCTCGACAATCTCGTAGAGCGCGTGGCCGATACCTTGGGCAATGCCGCCCTCGGCCTGGACGCGCGCGAGTGCCTCGTTGATCACGGTACCGCAGTCGACGGCCGCCGCGTAATCGACCACAGTCACCTTGCCGGTGGCCTTGTCGACCTCGACCTCGGCAATGCCGGCCATAAACGGCGGAGGCGAAACAGGCAGGCAGGCAGAGGCGTGCGAGGTCAGCGCGTCGCCGCCTGCGATGTTCTTAACGCACAGGTTGGCAAAGTCGCGCAGCGTGAGGTAACGGCCGCGCTCACGGGCGGCGCGCTCATCGGACAGGCGCACGTACTGGCCATCAAAGACCACGTCGGCGGCGTCCACATCCCACATCTGGGCGGCCTTGGCGCAAATCTTCTCGCGCAGCTCGGTCGCGGCGTTCTTGGCGGCAAGGCCCGTCACGTAGGTACCGGAGCTCGCGTACGAGCCGGCGTCGAACGGCGACACATCGGTGTCCACGCCGCGCACCACGATCAGCGAGCTCTCCACGCCCAGCTCCTCGGCGGCAATCTGCGCCAGGATCGTGTCGACGCCCATGCCGTTATCGGTAGCGCCGGTCGAAAGCGTAATAAAGCCGTCCTCTTCCAGGCGCATGTCGATGCCGGCGATATCCACGTTGGAGATGCCCGAGCCCTGCATGGTGAGCGCGCAGCCCAGGGCGCGCACGCGGTCGCCCAGGTCCACGGCCAGAGGCTTGTCGCGCCAGCCGATCATGTCCATCGCACGCAGCAGGCAGCGGTCGAGCGCGCAGGCGTTGAGCTTCTCGTTGTAGTACTGCGGCATGATCTCGCCCTCGTGCACCATGTTCTTAAGGCGCAGGTCGGCGGGGTCCATGTGCAACATGTCGGCGAGCTCGTTGACGGCACTCTCCACGGCAAACTGGCCCTGGGTGGCACCGTAGCCACGATACGCGCCGCCGCGGTTGGTATTGGTGTAGACGGCGTCCCAGCTAAAGCGGCTCGCCTTCACGTGGTTGTAGATGGGCAAGCTCTTGTGTCCTGAGAGGCCGATCGTCGTGGTGGCGTGCTCGCCGTACGCGCCAGCGTTGGACAACGTGTGCAGGTCGATGGCCGTGATGGTGCCGTCGTTCATGGCGCCAAGCTTAACGGTCATCTGCATCTGGTGGCGCGAGTTGCCCGCGGTGATGGTCTCCTCGCGGGTGTAGCAGCAATAGCTCGGACGGCCAGTCTGCTGGGTCACGAACGCCACGAAGATCTCGCAGCAGCCCGTCTGCTTGGAGCCAAAGCCGCCGCCGATGCGCGGCTTAATAACCTGCACCTGCGACTGCGGAATGTCGAGCGACTGTGCGACCATGCGGCGCACGTGGAAGGGCACCTGCGTAGAGGTGGTCACCGAGATGCGGCCGAACGCGTCGGTCGTCGCGAAGGCGCGGAAGGTCTCCATGGGCGCAGTCTGCGTGGCCTGGCTGGTGTAGGTGCGGGTGAAGACGATGTCGCTCTGGGCAAACGCCTCGTCAAGGTTGCCAAAATCGCTGGTACCGCTGCATACCAAGTTGCGCGGGACGTCGCCGCCCTGCGGGAACATAAAGGTCACGTCGCCCTCGGGGTGGACCACGATGTCATTATCGAGCGCCTGGGTAAAGTCGAGCAGCGGCTCGAGCACCTCATAGTCGACCTTGATGAGCTTGAGCGCCTTGTCGGCGGCCTCCTCGGTCTCAGCGGCGACGATCGCCACCTCCTCGTTTTGGTAACGGACGAGGTTCTCGAGGATCAAGCGGTCGTAGGGACTCGGCTGCGGATAGCTCTGGCCGGCGATGGTAAAGCGGCGCTTGGGCACGTCCTCGTAGGTGTAAACGCCCACCACGCCGGGCACCTTCAGGGCGCGCGACGTATCGATGGAGCGAATCTTGGCGCGGGCATAGGGGCTGCGCTTGAGTTTAACGATGAGCGCGCCGGCGGGCACCATATCGCCCGTGTAGACGGGACGGCCCTCGAGCAGGGCCTTCGAATCCTTCTTGGGCTGCTTGTGGGTGATCTGCTTGTAGGTGACGCCGTCGCAGCTGGTGTCGTTGACCGGCAGCTCGGGCAACTCAAAGCCCACCTGTACGCCAGACTCGTTGAGGAAACGAACGATGGCGCGCAGCTGGCTCTCGTAGCCGCTGCAACGGCAGAGGTTGCCGGCGAGCTGGCGCGAGAGCTCCTCGCGCGTGGCGACAAGGCTTGGGTCCTCTTTAGCGGCGCGGGCGAGCGCCAGCACGTTCATGATGAGGCCGGGGGCGCAAAAACCGCACTGCTCGGCACCTTCGGCAGCCATTGCGCGGGCCAGTGCCTCGGACTCGGCCTTGAGGCCCTCGAGCGTGGTGATGGAGCGGCCCTCGACGCGGGCGGCGGGAACCGAGCAGCTCAGCACCGGGTCGCCGTCGAGCCACACCGTGCACAGACCGCAGTTGGTGGTTTCGCAGGCGCAGCGCACCGACGCGCAACCCTGCTCGCGCAGCAGCGCAAAGAGCATGGTGTCGGGCGCAATCTGAACCTTGACTTTGCGGCCGTTGAGTGTAAAGGAAAGATCGATGAGTTTGGCAGCCATTAGCGCACCTCGCTAGAATCGACGCCGGGCACGCGGCGGCAGGAATACTCGTCCGTGGCGAACTTAGGGATCTGCACGGTCTCGAGCTCGCGGGAAAGCGCGGTCGAAAGCTCGATGCCGGCGGCGCGGCGCACGGCCTGGACGGCGAGCGGTGCCGAGATGCGACGACGGTACTCGGCCGAGCCCCACAGGTTGGTGCCGTAACTCAGCGCGCGTACGGACGCGGCAAGGGCACGCAGCTCGTCCTCGGAAGGCTGCTCGTTCACCAGGCCGCACGCCTCGCCCTGCAGCAAGGTCGCGCGCAGCGGACGGGCGCCCACGGTGACATGCCAGCTGTTGTCCCACCAGGCGGCGGTGACGTTGAGCGAGGGGAAGTCGGTCGCGGCCTTGCGCACGGCCTCATAGCTCGCACGGTAATCGTGCTTGACGACTACGACATGCTCGATCACGTCGCGCACGTAGCCCATGTCCACGAACTCCGCGAGCGGCACGCGGCCGGCGCCCGTCAGCTCAACATAGGAATCGAGCGCGAGGAAGGCGGAGAGAACGTCCGAGAAGCCAAAGCGGCCGTAGATGCTGCCGCCCACCGTGGCGGTATTGCGCAGCTGCACGCCCACGATGTCGTGGACGGCGAACTCAAAGACATTGTTGACAAGCGCATTGAGCCCGACATGACGCTCGAGCTGGCGCAGGGTGCACATGGCACCGATGCGAAACTCGGTCTCGGTCTCCTCGATTTGATCGAGTCCGCAGGCCGAAAGGTCAATCGCCGTCGCCACACGACGCGAACCCAGGCGCATCCAGATGCCACCGCCCACAATCTTGTTGTTGCGGTTCTTCTGCAAGAGCTCATAGGCTTCGGCCGCGTTTCCAACACGGACGTAGGTACCGAACTTGAGCACGTTCTCCCCCATCTCTCCACTTGTCCAGTACTTTTAAGTGTACCAAACGAGGGGCCGCACACCGTTTTAGGACAAAATCCACCCACCCATCCATAACTTGCGGTGAAATACGGACTGATTAGCCGTTCTGGGACACTAAACAGTCCGTATTTCACCGCAAGTTATGAAGAGTCCCCCGGGATAGAAAAGGCTCCCAGCCAAGATGACTGGGAGCCTCATCACATGCTATGTCAAGCAAAGATTTAGCAGACGCCCTGGGCGAGCATGGCGTCGGCGACCTTCAGGAAGCCGGCGATGTTGGCGCCCATGACAAAGTTGCCCTCCTGGCCATACTCCTTGGCGGTGTCGTCCACGTTGTGGAACATGCCGCGCATGAGCTGCTCGAGCTTGCCGTCGACCTCCTCGAAGGTCCAGGACAGGTGCTCGGCATTCTGGCTCATCTCCAGACCGGACACGAGCACGCCGCCGGCGTTGGCAGCCTTACCGGGCATAAAGGCGACGCCGTTCTCCTGGAAGTAGGTTGTGGCCTCGATGGTCGTGGGCATGTTCGCGCCCTCGCCGACCACCTTGCAGCCGTTGGCGACGAGCGCCTGGGCGTCCTCGAGCAGCAGCGTGTTCTCGCGAGCGCAGGGCAGTGCGATGTCGCAAGGAAGCTGCCACACGCCGCGGCCGTCGCCCTCGTGCCACACGGCGTTGGGCTTCTCGTCAACGTACATAGCGAGCGTGACGCCCTTGTCGTGGCCAGAGCGCTTCTTGTTGTAGACGTGCTCGAGCACGGTGTAGTCGATGCCGTCGGGATCCTCGACCCAGCCGTGGGTATCGGAGCAGGCCAGCACCTTGCCGCCGAGCTGGGCGACCTTCTGGACCGCGTAGATGGCGACGTTACCGGAGCCGTGAACGACGACGTTCTTGCCCTCGAAGGAGTCGCCGCGGCTCTTGAGGTACTCGTCCACAAAGTAGACCAGACCGTAACCGGTGGCCTCGGTACGGGCGAGCGAGCCGCCAAAGGAGAGGCCCTTGCCAGTGAGGACGCCGGTCCACTCGTTGGTCAGACGCTTGTACTGACCGAACATGTAGGCAACCTCGCGGCCGCCAACGCCCAGGTCGCCGGCGGGAACGTCGGTGTTGGGGCCAATGTGGCGATAGAGCTCGGTCATGAAGGACTGGCAGAAGTGCATGATCTCGTTGTTGGACTTGCCCTTGGGGTCAAAGTCGGAGCCGCCCTTGCCGCCGCCCATGGGAAGGGTGGTCAGGCTGTTCTTGAGAATCTGCTCCAGACCCAGGAACTTGAGCATACCCAAGGTGACCGTCGGGTTAAAGCGCAGACCGCCCTTGTAGGGTCCAATGGCAGAGTTGAACTCGACGCGATAACCGCGGTTGACCTGAACCTTGCCCTGGTCGTCGATCCAGGGAACACGGAACATGACGATGCGCTCGGGCTCGACGAGGCGCTCCAGCAGGGCGGCCTCCTCGTACTCGGGGTGGGCGTCGAGCGCCGGCTGGATCGTGCCGAGGATCTCGGTCGCGGCCTGGATGAACTCAGGCTGCTCGGGATAGCGGGCCTTGAGCTCTTCGAGAACTTTCTGCGTGTAGCTCATGCTTCCTCCAATGATGGGAAACGAAAAATGTCGGTCGCGGCACCCTATGCGCCGCGAACTTTATCGAGTATGGATAATATCGCACTGTTGCAGCAAAGTTTCGCATAAGCCGACGAGCAGATGTTTCGTTTTGATTACGATGCAGGTAGAAGCGTTTTTGAGTGCCTGACATGCAAAACCCGTGTTTCAAACCTGTTTCGTCCACGTGTTCCAAACCACCACATTGGGCACCTTTGTGGTGGTGTTGGTGGTTAGAGGACAAGCTGATGGTAGTCGGCGGGGGTTATACGGCCTTCGGTGGCGGCACGGAAGGCGGCGAGGGCATCGCCCGAGAACGGCATGGCCCAGCACAGGCCGCAACCTGCGGTAATGGAGCCGGGCAGCGGCATGATGCGCCCGGGCACACCGGCGGCAAGGCACAGCTGCTCGCATTCCATCACATCGAAGGTGCTATCGAACGAAACGATGATCTTGCGTTCATGGTCGAGAGCATCACCGGACGGGCCTTCGCGGTGTGCATCGCGATACGCCGCGGCGGCCGCTTCCTCTTCCGCAGTATGTCCACAGCCACCGCAACCGCAGGTACAGGGTTCGGACCCGTCGCAAGTGCAAGGTTCTCCCGTGTCGGGACAAATATCGTGAGACATGGCAACTCCAATCGTCTAGGCGAGTAACTCGGCCGCCGCAAACTCCTCGGGCGTATTGACGTTCTCGAAGCAGAGCGTCGAGCCCGCGGCCTTAACGATCTGCGGCTCATCCATATAACCGGCCTGAACGCGATTGATCAGACAGCGAATGCGCTGTCGGTCGCAGGAGAGCAGCTCTTGGGCAACCGGCGCACACGCGTCACGGCGCCAGACGGCGCAAAGCGGCTCAATCCCCCGCTCCTCGCGCGGCACGCACACATCGAGCGCCTCGGCCTCAGCACGATCGGCAAGCGCGCCGATGAGTTCCGGCGAGACAAACGGCATATCGCAGGCGACGATCGCCACGAGAGGCAGCCGAGCCGCAGCCAGCGAGCTCGCGATGCCGCGCATGGCGCCTGCCGACCCTTCAAGGTCCGCTACCACGCGTGGTACAAGACCGCCAAACGCGCGCTCCTCAAGATAGGCAAGCTCGCTGGGACGCGAGGTCGTCACGACCAATTCGCCGGCAACTTGCGCCAGCCGACCCAGTACGCGTTCGATGAGCGGCTCGCCGCAAAACAACATCCGCGCCTTATCGCAACCCATGCGCGAGGACAGCCCACCCGCTTGGACGACACAAGAAAGATCGGCACGTCTTACGGTAGTCATACGGCAAAACACCTCCATCGGCGCGTTCTAAACCCAGCGCACGGGGCAAATACCGTAGGCGACAAGGCAGACGACACGGCGGACCCGCACAAAAACAAAACAGCGCCCTTGCGGCACGCAGCAAGACCGCGAGCACAAAAGCGCTGGTAGCGTATGGCGGGAACGTATGTGAATCGAACACATCCAAGACGTTTTGCACGCCTCGCAACGGTTTTGAGGACCGCGGAGCCCACCGGAGCCCATCCGTTCCCAAGTGCGGCGGTATTTTACCAAACCGAGCAGCCAATCTAGCGCAGGGAGCGCAGGCCGCCGGCGTCCTTGTCGAGCACCGTAAAGCGCACGGCATCTAGGTGTTCCAAGATGCTGATGGCGCGTTTGCGCGACACACCGAGGGCCTCGCGCAGCACGCTCGTGGTGGCAGCACCGCCGGCTGCCTCAATGGCGGCGGCAACAAGCTCGCGCGCATGGGCCTCGGCGGCAGCGGACAGGGCAACGTCGCGCTCGACCTTAACGATCGAGCGATTGAGCGAAAGCTCGCGCAGGGCACGCGTCATGGTGTCGCGATCGAGCTGCAACTGCTCGCCCACCTCGGGCAATATCGGCGCATCGAGGCCGGCTTCGTCCAGCAAGGCAACGATACGTTCGCAGGCCTCGCGCACCACACGCGCCGCGGCGGCAGCGGAGTGCGGGTCGAATACCTCGGCACCCTCGGCGGCACACACGCCACGCGAGCAGCCCTCGGAAATCAGGGCCGCGGCAACTGTATCGTCAGCGGTAGGCCAAGCAGCATGGGCAACGGCGCCGGGCGTAAAGCCCGTCTCCTTGGGGGCAGCCGCGTGCATGGCTGACAGGGTCGCCGCTAGCGCACCCATCGCGGCGTCGAGCGCGGAAGAATCTGCATACAGCGAGCCATCCGAGCCAGCAAGCGCGCAAGCAGCGCCCTGCGCCACCAACCCGCGCAGTGCGGCATCGACCTCGCCGACACCAAGATCCAAAGCGTCGGCAACATCAACCGCCGTAACTGGCAGCATCTGCAGCACCAGCCAAGCGCCCACACCGCCCGCGGTATCGCCGGACTCAAGCGCCGCAAACAGTGCGCGCTCGCCGGCAGAAAGCTCGCGCGAGCGACGGCAGCGCGAAAGCAGCACGCGCCCGCCGCCAATAAGCATAACGGGCGAATACGACAGCACCACGGCATGGTCTCCGGCACACAGCGGCAGCGGGTCCTCCAGGCGCACCTGCACGGTACGGGTCTCGCCCACCGCCATGGGGGCCTCGCCCTCCAAAAGCATGATGCGGCCGACGACCTCGGCCGTGCCGGCCATCACATGCACACGCGCGCCCGACTCGAGCACGCGCGGCTTGGTGCCCTCGCGGCCCAGGTAGGTGAACGTCATCATAAAGCGCAACGTCTGGCCAAAACGGTCCGCCACGCCCAGCATCTCGCCACGGTCAAGCGCCGCGACACCGTCACCAACTAGGTTGAGCGCCACACGCTGACCAGGCAGCGCGCGCGGCGTATCGCCATGCACCTGAATCCCGCGCACGCGACAGACCGTACGCGACGGCAGCGCGACGAGCTCATCCCCCACCGCGACGGGCGCATCGTGCAACGTTCCCGTCACCACGGTACCGGCGCCCTTGATCGTAAAGCAGCGGTCGATGGGCAGACGCGGCGCGGCATCGGTGCGCTCGGCACGGTCGCGGCAGGAATCCCAGCAAGCGGCAACATGCTCGTCGAGCGCAGCCAGCAGGTCATCGATCCCCGCGCCGGTCTTGGACGACACGGGTACGATCGGCGCGTCCGCAAACACGGTACCCGACAAAAAATCATCGACGTCGAGCTCGGCAAGCTCGGTCATCTCGGCATCGGCAAGGTCGCACATCGTCAGCGCGACCACCATATGCGTGACGCCCAGCAGCTCCAGCACATGCACGTGCTCGCGGGTCTGCGGCATTACGCCCTCGACGGCAGAGACCACCAACACGGCAACATCAATGCCCGTGGCACCCTGCACCATGGCGCGCAGGTAATGCGCGTGGCCCGGCACGTCGACCAGGCCGACGATCTTGCCGCTCGGCAGCGCCAGCTCGCCAAAGCCCAGCTCCACGGTCATACCGCGACGGCGCTCAACCTCCAGACGGTCGGGATTCTTGCCGGTCAGCGCCTCGATGAGCGCCGACTTACCGTGGTCGACGTGCCCCGCCGTACCTACGATAACGGGACATTCCACCAATGCTTCGGCCCCACTCATCGGCGCACCGCCTTGGCAACGCATGCGGCAAGCGTCGACGCCGCCGTCTCAATATCGCGGTCGCCCACGAGCTGTCTCTTATACACATCTGACGCTGCCGACGATACTCCTTGTGTAG